>JAWKNW010000022.1 GCA_041391505.1 Rhodothermales bacterium | reverse complement strand
CCATAACCCGCTTCCGTGATATTCAGGGGGAAGCAGAACGTAATGGCTTCTCTGAGAAGCTGCGTAAAAGTAGGTGTCGCCTTAGCTATATATTAGGGTGTCGCTGTACACCCCGATGAGCGCTCGGTCGCGCAGCCCGCTTATTTTTGTTATGTCTATCGCCCCGAAGAGGTCGCGCACCTGGGCGGTGGAGAGCACGGGCGTCTTGCCTTCCCGGGCGACATGCTTCGGCCCCTTGACGGCGGCCGCCGGATTGGTGGGGATAATCTGCCTGACGACCAGGTAGTCGAAGAGCATTCGGAGCGCGGCCAGGTGCTGCTTGACGGTTGGCGCCGATCCCGGTTGCTTTTCTATATAAGCCGCGATGAGTAGGGGAGAGATCTGATCGAGCTCCGCGCCGCGCTCCTCGCACCAGGCGAAAGAATCCCGGACGGCGCGTGCGTAGGCCTCGCGCGTGTTCGTGTTGCGGATCGAGGCGAAGAAGAACTCGAGGAAGCCCTCCTGGGCAGCGCGTCCGGCGCGCGCGATCGCCCCCGGCAGGATAAACCCTTGACGGGGGGCGAGATTCGTGTTCGGTTGGGGTACGAGATCGGCGGCCATAAGAATCAAAAATAGCTATATCATAACCTCTTTTATGGGACTCGTACTCAATGGGATTGTTTGATACCAATCTTTGGATCGGCATTACCGGTATTATACATTGGGGATGCTCAGCGATGACCGCATGAATGAGTTGCAGAAGAACCAAGCCAAGGGCCGGGAAGATCGAGAGAGAAATACATGTCAAGTAGTAAGAAGAAAACCTTGAAAACTGATCTCTCCGGCCAACTGGCATGGAATCTGGCCACAGAGCTCCGGAAAGAGCTTCTTGAGAGTCAAAAGCTTCGGGCGCAGATCATTGTTGCAAAAGTTACCTTCGTGAGTACTGCAGTTGGAGTACTCGTCGCGAACATCGACAAGGTCCCGCCATCAGTCCTTGTAGTTCCAGCATTTGCAGCGATATTTCTTGACTTCCTGACGGCGAGCTATAGCTTCTCAATCAAGAGAATTGGATTCTATATTCGCTATCATCTGGAGCCAGTTATTCGAGAACAATGTTTGTGGCCCGATAAGGCTCTCTTGTGGGAGGAGTTCATGGATACACCCAAGGCACGGCAGCGCCTGAGCATTACCGGTAATCTGGGCATTACTACCATTGCGACGGGACTGGGTGTTCTTGGCGTTGTTATTCCTTGGCAACCTCAATTATCCGTTTGGATGCAAGTGGCAGTTGTCGGGTCTCTCGTGCTGTTCTTTGTCCTTGCGACTCGCGCCTACATTCAACCATGGAAGTTTGGCAAGGCTGATTAGGGATACGGTGTCAGGGGTGTTGTAAGTGATGCGTAACTAATAGACAACATAAAGGACATTATGTTGTCCATTCGTGCACGATCCTGCACTGAGTTCGAACCGCTGCTAGCCGGCGTCGCGCAGTCTCCTGCGCCACGCATCTAACAGGGCGGCGACTGACTTAGCCTTTTCCGCCGGCACCCGGTTTGCGTCGACAGACATCCGGAGCGTCTCTGCGGCGAGTTCGAGGTAGAGCGGGATGCGTGCCGGCGCGATGTCGGCCAGTGCCTGGAGATGGACGTCGAGCGTGCCGGCGTCGCCGCGAACGAGCGGTCCCGTCAGTGCGCGAGCCGGCGTAAGCGAGCGGGCATTCCTTACGGCGCTTTCGACGAGCGGCGCCAGCACTTGCTGCGCCTCGCCGGCGTCCAGACCCAGCGGCGCCAGCGCCTCGCCCGCCACATGCAGCACGGTCGTCAGATAGTTTGCGGCCAGCGAACAGGCGAGGTGATAGGCCGGCTTGTCGGCCGGATCGATCCGGAGCGGGTGGGCGCCGATGCGGCGGGCCATCGATTCGGCCGCCGCCACGGCTTTCGGATCGCCTTCGATGCCCACATAGATCCCGGCGAAGACGTCGGGAGAGGTACCGGGCGGAAAGGTCTGAACCGGATGGAAACTCAGCACGGCGGCGCCGGCGGATGCGGCATGCCGCAGCGCCGAGGCCGGCAAGGCTCCGGAGGTGTGGGCGACCAGCGCGTTCGTCCAGGATGGCCGCGACAGGGCAAGAGCCTGGTCGACCGCCGGCAGCGCGTCGTCCGGCACGCAGCAGAACACGGCGTCGACGTCGGCCGGCACATCGGCGACGGACGTGCCCGACGCGGCTCCTACGCCCGCGGCGAGGTGCGCGGCGCGCGCGGGGTCCCGGCTTATGACGGCCGCGATGCCGTATCCGCTATCGTGGAGCCTTCGTGCGAGGGCTGTGCCCACGGCGCCGGCGCCGACGATGGCGATGCGCGCGCAGGCGAGCGGCTCCGGATCGAGCGGAACGGACATCGGAAGCGCTTCCGTCCTATCGGTAAAGAATAGCGCCGAAGAAGCCCGGATGGCTGCTGTCCGGAAGATCCGTGTGCAGCACCTTCATGTGGCGCGCCCGGCGGTGCAGGGCGGCGATCAGGGCGACCATGAGACCGCCCTTGCCGCGGACCTCGATGTCGGACCCATTGAGCAGGGCCATGAGCCCCTGGACGTCGCCGGCCTCGAAGAGGCTCTTGAGCGCGCCCAGGCTGTCGGGCGTGCTGCGGACGATGTCGACGGACGCGACGACGAGCGTGCGGCGGTTGAACATCACCTCACCCACGGCCGAACCGAGCTCGGTACAGAACGCCGGCCGCTCATCGCCCATCACGATCGGTACGATCTTGAACGATCCGTGGAGCACCTGGAGAAAAGGCAGTTGCACATCGATGCCGGCCGTATGGAAGTGCCCGGTGTTGTCGAGGAAGATGTCGTCGTCTTCGTCGCACAACTCGTTGCATACTTCCACATTGATCGGCAGATCGCCCAGCGGGGTGTGGTACGACTCGAGGCTGCAGATCGTGATCTTCTCGAACGCGCCCGAATGGCTCGGCGAAATGAGCACGACCGTATCGAACGACTCGTTGGCCACACTCTTGTAGATCTGGGCGGCGACCGATCCGCCGGCCAGCAGGTTGTTGTCGGGAACGATCAGAGCGAGCACTTCCCCGTCGATGCGGGGCGCCGCGGCGCGATCCAGGAGAAGCTGGATGTGGCTGCGGAGTGGTTTCGGCTGCGTGGGATACACAGCCCCTTCGTAAATTACCATACGTGTTAGTCTAAACGTGAACTGCGCTGCAATCGGCTCCTGGCCGTTCAGCAAGATGGACAGAACGGAGGTGAGCTAGCGATCTCGCGCAGGATCTTGGAAATCCTTGGAAACGAGTTCTTCCAGAAGCGACATGATGCGCTCCTGTTGTTTCAGCGAACGGATAAACGCCTCGGGGTTCTCTTGGTACTCCGGTCTCCATTCCAGGACGGCGAGGACCTTCAGGGGGTGGGTCAATTCTTCGAGGACGTCCGGGTTCAGCGACTCGGCAAATCCGTCGCCGAACTGGCCGTACCCGTTGAGGATAAAGCCACGGGGGGGGAGCCCAAACGCCAGCATCATGCGCAGCGTCAGGATACAGTGGTTCAACGTGCCGCGCGCCGTTTTACCAATAATAATCGACGGAAGGTCGAAGTCTTTAAGCAGGTCCACCAGCGCATACCGGCTGGTGATGGGCACCATCAGCCCCCCGCCTTCGACGACGACAAATTTCCCCTGTTCGCGGAGTTCCGTGTAGGCTTCCCAGATTCGCTCCATATCGACGGGGCGGCGTTCCACCTGGCTCGCGACATACGGCGAAGCGAGCGTTTCGTATGAGACCGGGCTGATGAGGCGTTTCGGGGTTTTGATCCCGATTCTTCGGAGCAGATCGGTCGCACGTTCGACGGAGCCGCCGGTGGAGATGGGCGTGAGGAGCGTGGCGTCCACCCCCATCTCGTGCAGCAATCCAACGAGGCCGACGCCGATGATGGTTTTGCCTACATCGCGGTCCGTGCCTACGAGGAAGAGTCCATCAGCCATAGAGATGCGCGGGGGGCGATCCGGGTGGCCGGCCGCCACGAGGACGTCATGTTCAGGGAGTGGGCCCTACGGGATTCGAACCTGTGACCTCTCGCGTGTGAGGCGAGCGCTCTAACCGCTGAGCTAAGGGCCCTGATAGCCGATCTGTTCGGCCACGGAGGGGCAGATTGTACGCCCTTGCCGTCGTAAAGTCAACACAAAACCCTCATGCGTCAGTGCAGGTTTCGCGTGGTATGTAAAAGAACGCGCTTCTACCTGTCGTTACCTTTCGCAGGATGCGCGTAGCGGGTGTCGCGATGCGGCGGGGTCAGGGGGCCGTCGGCGGGTCGGCTGCGGGGGCGGGGGGGTACTCGGCGGTGGTTTCGAGGAGGAGCGCCTGGGGCACCTGGGGATACTTGCGGGGGACGGTGCTGAGGAGGGCGAAGGACGGGGCCGAAGGGCGGAGGCCGGCGTGGGCGGGGAGGTATGAGGCGCGTGTTGCGGAGCGGGTTGGGCGGAAAGGTTGGGGCTCGACGATTTGCGCGTGGGGGGCTCGATCGGGTTCTCGGAAGGCGTCCAGGTTCCCCATCAGGATGGAGAGCGCGACGATCGAGGAGACGGTGGCCAGCATGCCCAGGCGCGAAGCGAGCGAGGCGGTTCCGTGGACCGGCGCCAGACAGGATTCCAGCGCGAGGCGCTCGTGGATCCTCGGTTGAAGACCATGCGGCGCCTGGTGCCGGCATCCATAGCGGCATAGCAGGTTTCGCGCCTGGAGCAGGTGCTGGACGTGACGAGCGAGCGCGGGGTTCACCCGCATACACTCCTCGAGGGCATTGCGAGCCGCTGGATCGATCGTGCCGTCCACGTACTCACAGAGCCATTCGTCTAGATCCGAAAAATCGTCGTCTTCCGTGTCGTGGTATCCGTCGGTCATAGCAAGACCTGCTTACTGAAACGTACCGTGTACATCCAGGAAGTAGCACTCGCCGCGACAATCCAGGGATCCAACCCCGCTCAGGGATCAGTTCGCTTCGTGGGGCACGTAAACGTCTTTGAGGAGCGTCTGGAGCTTGGTGCGTCCGCGGTTGATGCGGCTCTTGACCGTCCCCATGGGGAGGCCGGTGATCTCCGCGATCTCCTCGTACGCCAGCTGCTGCACGTCGCGCAAAACGACGACCTCGCGAAACTCCTCGGGAATCTGCCGAAGCGCCTCCTGGATATGGCGATCCTGTATGGTACTTTCGGTATGCTTGTCCGGAGAGAATGTTTCGTCTGGAATCTCCACCTCGTACTCTTCCTCGTCCCGGTTGACGGACTGGAGGGAGTACAGACGACGGCGCTTGCGCTTGCGGTATTCCGAGCGCGCGAGGTTGCCGGCGATGGTGTACAGCCACGTGGAGAATTTCGCAATGCGGCGGTAGGAATGCCGGTTGCGATAGACGCGGAGGAAGGTCTCCTGAAGGAGGTCTTCACACTCCTTCATGTCCCCCAGGAACCGATAGATGTAGTTCGTCAGCGGGTCTTTGTACCGGCTTACGAGAATGTCAAACGCCTCAACGGTACCTGCCTGGAAGTACGACATCAAATCCTCGTCACTCATGGTAGCGAGCGATTCAAAGTGCCGGTTCGCCTGTGGCTTCCGAAGGACGACGTCCTTTAACTTTTTCGACGGTGTCGTTGTCATAGTGCGCTCTATCGATCAGTGACAGTCGGCGACATGGATGTCAAACTGTCAGCTGGTATGTCTATCCTGTAGCTATATCGTTACAACCCGTACCTTTGGCGGGTTTTTCTGTCACGCCTCTGCCGGCCTCTGGGCCAGCCGACGCATCAGCAGTGCCAGCACCAGCCGCTCGTCGCGGCCCGATCCACCCTTCAATTCATAATCGGCAGCGAGCAAAGATGCAAACGCTCGTTCTACCGCGTATCTATTGAAATGGCGTATCACTTGCTGGTATTCCTTTATAAAGTAAGGAGAAATTCCAACTCGCGCTGCAATTTCTTTGTCCGTTATGCCTCGGCCCTGTATACCGTGCAGTTTCCAGAGTTTCGTGAAGTAGGAGGTAAGCACCGACACGATCATCAGCGCCTCGCCCCTCTGATTAGATGCCTGGCGCAACAACCGTTCCGCTGTCCGGAGTGCGTCAGAATAGCGGTATTCGCCGATGGCGCGTTGCAATTCGAAGACATTAAACTCGCGCGTCTGTCCACTCGCGCGCACAACGTCGTCGCCCGTGATGGCTTTCCGGTCGCCGGCGTACGTAATCAGTTTGTCGATTTCCACCACCGCGGCCTGCAGGTTCACGCCGATGTAATCCGCCAGCATGTGCACCGCCTCCGGCGTAATGGTGTAGCCTCGGGCCTGCACCTGTTTCTGGAGCCACCCCGGCATCTGATTGTCGTACAGCGGCTTGATCTCGGCCCATTCCGCGTGCGCCTTCAGCCCGCGATAGGGGTGTGCGGACAGGTTCGGTTTTTTGCCGCACAACAGTAAGACAATCGCGGTCGGGTTTGGGTGCTCGGCATAGGCCGCAAAACGTTGACTTTCTTTCAGCTGGTCGAACTCGCGCACGATGACGACGCGTCGTTCCGCCATCACCGGATAACTGGCGCACAGGGCCAGGACCGATGGGGCGTCGGTGTCGTTGCCGTACACGATATCCAGATTGAAGGCGCGTTCGTGCTCTTCCAGGCTGTTCGCAATGAGCTGCCGCTGCAATTCGTCCATCAGGAACCGCTCATCGCCGTAGATGAAATACAGCGGCTTGAAGTTGCGATGCCTGAAGGCGGTATCGAGCTGCTCGTATGTTTGACCTGAAGCTGCCATCGTTTATTCCGGTTGCGTGGCCGCGAACGCGCTGTATCGGTACCTGTGTGTATACTACCCGTCGAAGCGGCGCGACACCTAGTGCCGGCTGCCGAAAGCTCGGAGCATACGCTCCGGCTTCGAGGTTCAGGGCGCGGTGTACCGCCAACAAAGCCCAGGCCTCGACGGGGGCGCGGTCCGCATCGGCTCAGCGGCATCGTTCGGGCGTGCGCGCTGCCGACCAAGATAGGGGCCGGCGCGCTCGATCGCACGCATCCGGGGGATGTCTGCGCCTCGGCGTGAAGAGATAACGAAGGGACGGGCCGGTTTCGTATACGCCGGCGGCGGCGTTACCGCGTCGACTTGGCTTTGAAGTGGATGGTCACGGGTACCCCTTCGAGCGGGAAGGCCTTGCGGAGCTGATTTTCCAGATACCGCCGATACGATTCGGCGATGCCCTGCGGGAAATTGCAGAAGAACGTGAAGACGGGCGGACGCTCGTGCACCTGCGTCACGTATTTGATCTTGACGGGGCGATTCCGGTACATGGGCGGCGCGGCGCGGCCGATGGCGTCGAGCATCGCCTCGTTCAGCCGGCTTGTCGGGATGCGCGTCGAGCGGCGCTCGGCGACCTCCAGCGCGGTATCGAGCAGTTTGTGGACGCGCTGCTTGGTGACGGCGGAAATGGTGATGACGGGGACATAGCTCAGGGTCTTGAGCCGCTCGTGCATGTCCGTGGTGAAATCGCGCGCCGTATTGGTCTCCTTCTCGATGAGGTCCCACTTGTTGATCGCGACGACGAGCCCTTTCTTCATCTCCTCGGCCTGCTTCAGCACGCGAATGTCCTGCGTTTCGAGCCCCATCGTGGCATCCACGAGCAGGACGGCGACGTCGCACTCCTGGATGGCGCGCTCGGTACGGAGCTGGGCGTAGAACTCGACGTTCTCCGTCACGCGCGCGCGCTTGCGAAGCCCGGCGGTGTCGACGAGCACGATCTCGCGCCCGTGGTATTTGAAACTCGCGTCGATCGCGTCGCGCGTCGTGCCGCTGATTTCGGTGACGATCGAGCGGTTCTGATCGAGCAACGCGTTGGTCAGGGACGACTTGCCGACGTTGGGCCGGCCGATGAGGGCGATGCGCGGGCGTTCGTCCTTCTCGTCGCGCACGGCCGGCGCGGGAAGCCGCTCGACGATGGCATCCATCAACTCGCCCGTGCCGGAGCCGTTCAGGGCGCTGATGGGGAAGATGTCCTCGAATCCCATCTGGTAGAATTCGCTCGTGCCCCAGCGGCGCTCGGCGTTATCCGCCTTGTTGGCCAGCACGAGGACGGGCGTCTGGGAGCGTCGGAGCATGCCGGCCAGCTCTTCATCGAGGCCGGTGATGCCGGTGGTGACATCGACGACGAACAGAACGAGGTCGGCTTCCTCCGTGGCGATTTCAACCTGCTCCCGGATCGCTTTCTCGAACCGGTCGTCGGAATGGGCCACATAGCCGCCGGTGTCGGTCACGGCAAACTCGACGCCGTTCCACTCGGTATTGCCGTAAATCCGGTCTCTCGTGACCCCGGGTTCATCGTGCACGATGGACTGACGGGATTCGATGAGCCGGTTGAAAAAGGTCGACTTACCCACATTGGGGCGGCCGACGATGGCGACTAGGGGCATCGGGTTGGACGATCGGGAAAGGGACCAAAGAGGCCAGTGTACTCAGAGCCGCTGTTTTCGTTCTAGGTAGAGCGCGCGGAAGAGCATGTAGGTGGTTTCGGCCGTCTCGGTGGTGAACCAGTAATTGATGCCGGCGCCGACCGCCGCGCCGGCGATGGGGATGGCCTGCGCGATCTTGCGTCCGAGGATGTTTTTGGCGATTTCGCGGGGGAGGTGACGGTTCTGGTCGCGGAACGTGCCGGTGACGCGGCCCTTGTATTCGAGGTTGTTGGCCAGCGCGGCGGCGGCGACGCTGATTTCGCGCAGCGCCTCGTTTTTCGAGCGTTGTTCGTTGCTGGCGGCCACGTTGAAGATGGAGAGCACCAGCGGCTGGAAGGCCGGCCCGCGCAGTTCGAAGCCGTACGACGCGCCGATCTGCTGGATGAGCCGGAGGTTGATCCCGAAGAGCAGGGGAATATCCGCCGCGATGAAGACCGCGCCGCCGAGGCCGGTCCCGCCTCCTTCGACGGCGGCGAGGAGGGCGTTCTGGTTAAAGAAACTCCGGGCGATTTCGTCGAGCTTCTCGATCGGCTCGTCGCGCAGTTCCTTCAGGTCTTCCACGTCGAGCCCGCGCTCGCGGGCTTCCGTGAGGATGTCCGCCGGCTCGAACGTCCACGCCGAGGCGTTGTTGAGCATCGACAGAAACTGCTCGATCGCCGCGCTGGCCTGGTCGATGACATCGGCCGGCACGACGCGTTCCACCACCCAGTCCATGGGCTGCATCGCCCAGCTCAGCGCCTTGACGAGGAACGAGGCGTCGCCATGTTGCCACTTCTCCAGTTCGCGCTGGACTTCTTTTTCGTAGGCCGAGAGCCGCATAGGGTACCTGTTCATGCGCCTTGCGGCATGCACGCGGGAGTTATCCGATCAGTTCGTACTTCTTCAGCAACCGATACATGGTGGCGCGTCCGATGCCGAGTTCGACCGCCGCTTTGTCGACGTTCCCGTCGCAGATGCGGTAGGCGCGTTCGACGGCGAGCTGTTTGAGTTCCTCGAGGGGGACGATGTCGGTGCCGTTGTGCCCGAGGGCGACGCCGGCCACCTGTTCGATTTCCACCTCTATACCGTTTTCGGATTCGTGATGTTGCGTTTTCGGCCGGGGGCGCGTTTCGGCTGCGGCCGGCGCCGAGGGGCCGGCCGCGCGATCCGCCCAGGGCGAGATCATCGTGCGCTCGTGGAGCATCAGGTCCTCGACGCTGATTTCGTCGCTGTCCGAAATCAGGATCGCGCGTTCGATGGCGCTTTTCAGCTCGCGGACGTTGCCGGGCCACGGATAGTTGAGGATGGCTTTCCGCGCCTCGGACGAGAGCTTTTTGCCCTTAAAATCCGAGTGGGCGTTCAGGTAGCTGCTCAGGAACGTGTGGGCGAGGAGCAGGATGTCCTGCCCGCGCTCGCGGAGCGGCGGGAGCTGGATCGGGAACTGGCAGAGCCGGTAATAGAGATCCTCCCGGAAATCCCCTTTGCGAATCATGGGGATGAGATCGCGGTTGGTGGCCGAGATGACGCGGGCGTCGAACCGGATCGTGTCGTTCCCGCCGACGCGGGTGATCTCGAAGTTCTGGAGCGCGCGGAGGAGTTTGGCCTGAAGGTCGAGGTTCAGCTCCCCGATTTCATCCAGGAAGATCGTGCCGCCGTCGGCCTGTTCGAACTTGCCGATCTTGCGGGCGTGGGCGCCGGTGAACGATCCCTTCTCGTGGCCGAAGAACTCGCTTTCCATGAGTTCCCGGGGGATCGCGGCGCAGTTGACCACCACGAACGGCCCGTTTTTGCGCGCCGAGTTGTAGTGGATGGCCTTGGCGACGAGTTCCTTGCCCGTGCCGCTCTCGCCCTGGATGGCGACGGTGAGGTCGCCCCGCAGCGTCTTGTGGATGAGCCGGTAGGCAGACTGCATGGCCGGGCTCTCGCCGATGAGGCCCTCGATGTTATAGTGTGCCGATACCTCCTCGCGCAGGTTTTCCAACTCCTGCGACATGGACACCTTGTCGAGCGCGTTTTTGGCGACGATCGACAGCTTGTTGAGGTCGTCGCGCCCCTTGGTGATGTAGTCGTAGGCCCCGGCTTTCATGGCTTCGACGGCCGTGTCGACCACGCCCTGGGCGGACATCATGATCACCGGCAGGTCGGGATATCGCCGCTTGATGCTCTTCAGCGTTTCTATCCCCCCGATGCCCGGCATCATGATGTCCAGCACGACGAGATGCGGCTGTTCGTCGAGCTGTTCGAGCATTTCGTTGCCATTCGCATAGACCGCCACCTCATACTCCGGATTTTTGTCCAGGTGGTAGCTGATCATGCGGGCGTAATGATGGTCGTCGTCGACAACGAAAATCCTGAATCGCATGGGACTGTAAATATTATCGTGGGGGGAAACGCGAAAAGGCGGCCTGGGAATCCTACCGGGCCGGCCGACATCAATGGAGATTCAGACCGTTGGGCTCATCGCGTTGCGGAGGATGGAGGCAAACGCGTGGGCACGGAGGGGGGCTGGTGGAGCTCCAGCCTGGCAACAACATAGCTATCTCACGCGGCACATATAGCGCCTTATAGCTCAAATACCCGTGATTTGTTGCCTGGGCTGAAAAAGCGGGACGATTCGTCCCGCGCACGGGTTATCGGATGAGCCAGAGACCGAGTGCGCCTACGAGGAAGCAATAATAGGCAAAATACTGGAGGTTGCCACGTCGAACAAAATCGATCACGACTTTGATGGCCACGATGCCGGAAACATAGGCCACCACGGTACCGAGCAGCAGGCTGTCCCAGCCGATGCCGATCCCGGTATCCATCACTTCGAGCCCCTGGATCAGCGTGGCCCCGAGCACGACGGGAAGCAGCATCAGAAACGAGAAATCCGCCGCGCGTTGCGGGGTGACATTTTGATACAGCGCGGCGCAGATGGTAGAGCCCGATCGGGAGATGCCCGGGATCATGGCCGCCGACTGGGCGATACCGATGATGAGGGCTTTCAGCGGGGTGATGGGGCCGGACGGATTCTTGCGCAGCACGGTCAACATCAGCAGGATCCCGGTCACGATGAGCATCGAACACGTGAAACGGGGATCGTCGAAGCGGGCCTCGAGGAAGTCCTTGAGCATGATGTACGTCAGGCCCGTAGGGATCATGGTCAGCAGGATGAACAGGGCCGTGCGGAACGAATCGTTTTCGCGGTACGACGCGGCGAATTGCGCCGGCTTCGCGAGCGCGCGCGCCGTCCCGGCGATCAGCTCCAGGATCCGGCTCCGGTAAACGGTGATGATGCTGAGCGCGGTGCCGAAATGCACGAAAACCTCGAAGGTCACGCCCTGGGCGTCCTGGTTCGTCAACCCGAGGAGGTATTCGCCCAGCACGAGATGACCGGAGGAAGAGATCGGTAAAAATTCCGTTAGCCCCTGAATCAGTCCAAGAATCGCCGCTTCCCACCAGTTCATATAGATACTTCGGATTGCAGGTTGCGGGGCGCGGACGTCTGGTTGGGGCCTAAGGCCAACGCATGGTACGTGTCGCGGGCGCGAACCTTGTATGGTTGAATCGTCACAGTAGACTCGTTCGTTCGGCGGGTGTTTGCGGATCTTTCTCGATCAATTAACCTGATCTCATGAAGGGCTCATTCGGGCAGCGCCGGCGGCACGAGCACGACCTGTTCGCGCTCGACCAGCACGGCGCCCGGCGCCGCGCCCTTCGGCTTGCGTACGAATTTGCGCTCGGCGATGATGACGGGTACGAGGGTGCTGCCCTTCGCCTTGCTGAAATAGGCGGCGATGCCGGCAGCCTGTTCCAGGATCGGGCGTGGCACCGGTACGGTGCGTCCGGGCCGGCGCAGGACGGCGTGCGATCCCGGCACGCCGCGCGCGTGCATCCAGAGATCGAATTTTCTTGCGTGTTGAAACGTCAGCACGTCGTTTTGTTGCGCGCTTTTGCCCACCCACACCTCGTACCCATGTCCGAGATCGAAGCGCCGAAACGGCAGCCGATCGATCGTGGGGGCGCCGGAGGCGGTAAACGGGGCGATGGCGTCGGCTTCGTCCTTCATGAACTGGCGTACATCGGCTGCGGTGTGCTGCTCGCGGAGTGCGGCGAGGAGGCGCTCGGCTTCGCCCGCCTGCCGCTCGACGCTATCGAGCCGCGCTTCCGCGTGCGCCCGCGCCTCGCGGGTGAGGCGCGCCTTCTCGTAATAGGTCCGGGCATTTTCCAGCAGCGTGCGTTCGGGCTGGAGGGGAATCACGACCGGCTGCTGGTCGCCGAACAGGTCCGTCACCGTCACGGCATCGCCGGCGCTCGATGCCGGCGCCGGCTGGGCCATGAGCAAGTGCCCCCAGCGTTCGTACCGTTCGGCGCGGCTTTCCTGTGTAAGGGATTCGAGCATTTTCGCTCCGCTCTGGCGGTAGTGCGCGGCGGCCTGGGCGAGCTGGCGTTCGAGCGGGAGGAATACCTCGATGTATTGCTCCTGCGCCAGGCGGCGGCGCACGAACACGGCCAGCGCGTGATCGGTCGTGTCGAAGGCCTCCGACGTCTGCCCGGCGCGTGCGAGGAGTGGGATCAGGGCAAAGGCGTCGGGCACATCGCCGCGCCAGTAGAGGGTGGGGCGGGGCGTCGCGAGGTCGGCCTCGACGGCGCGTGCAGCGGAAAAAAGCTGTTCGAGCTGGGGCGCCGAGCATGCGGCCGATGCCGTGGGGGCGAGGCCGGCGCGGCGGATCGCCTCTTCCGCGAGATCCCGGTCGAACAGGGGGAGGGCCCGGCTGAGGGCCCGCGCGAGATCCTTGTCGCGTGCCGGCCAGCGGGACGCGAACGCATCCGGCGTATCGACATCCGGCGCCGGCGTGGGCATCGGGGCCGGCTCGTCTTCGAGCAGGCCGTGGTGCTGGAAGGCTTCCTCGATGGTGCCGTCCGCGCGGACGAGGAGGACATTGGGCCGCGGCCCGAAGAGCTGGACCTGCATCCAGCGGCCGTCGGCGAAATCCAGGAAAAGCACCCGGTCGCGCTCCGCCAGGCGGATACGTTCGATCCGGGCGTCGAGCGCGGAGGCGAAAAGCGTGGCGACGTTGCGGCGGGCGCGGTTATAGCCTTCGGAGCGAAACGCGTACGGAAAGGCGCGACGGGTGGAGATCCGCAGCATCCAGGTCGTGGCCGGGTTGGCCAGCGCGAGGGTGCATTCGTCTTTGGACTGCGAGTATGCGTCGCCGAGGATGCTGCCAGCGAGCGCATCGTTCCATTCGGCGCTCAGCGCGCGGAGCGTGTAGTAGTTCGTCAGCATGCCGGATGCGCGGACGCATCATCCTCCACGCCGTTCGACGAGAAAGGAAAAGAGCCAGATGAGCGCCCACTGCCCGGCGCTGATCCACCAGGTGTTGAGTGCGAGCAGGGTCACGTTGATGGCGTAGAGCGCATGGAAAAAGAGCGCCGGCGGGGCGTCGTCCGCCTTTTTACGCTGCCGGCTCACCTGCCCGACGCCTCCTCCGAAAAACGCGAGCGCCTTGATGGCCAGCATGAACGGCGTATAGATAAACACCACCCATTGCGCCCAGGAGACCATCCCGGTCGTGGCGAGCACGATAAACACCGTGATCGCGATATCCAGCACTACGTCCTTGAGCCACTTCATGGAAGGTGTTTAAGGTTTCAGGTGCAATGTTCGAGGTTTTTCGTCAAGGCGTTCAGGCCACGTTGACCCTTCGACCTCGAACCTTAAACCTATTTGATCTGCTTGAGCAATCCTTCGAATATACGATCGGCGATGCGGGGTGCGAGTTTGTCGAGCAAATCGTCTTCCATGTCGCGTTCGGTCTGGGTCAGTTCTTCTTCATCGAACAGCTGGCGTTCGCTGCGGGACAGGTCGAGGTCGCGGTAGTCGCCGGCATAGACGCCGCGCGTCATGCCTTTGGTGACGTCGGCGGTGACGGTGCCCGAGGTGAGTTCGCGCCGCGAGTCCGTGTCGATGATGCTGTAGGATACTTCCGCGACGAGGCGGTAGGTAAAGCTCTTCTCGATGTACGTCGTATCGATCGGCGCCGGCCCGCGCGTGCTGGCTTCTTTCGCCCGTTCCTTCACGCGCGACTCCTCGTACTGGAGCCGCACGATCTCGCCGACGACGACCATGTCGGATTCCAGAGCCCGGCCGATTTCAGCCGCTTCCGAGCGGGAGACGACCTGGGTGTCGTAGCGCAGCCGGCGCAGCTCGCGGCGCAGCTCCACCGGATCCGAGAGATGCAGGAACATCGGAGGCTCTTCCCAGAAATCGAAGATGAGCATGTCGTTCAGCGCGCTCACGATGCCGGCGGGCGCCGTCTCTTCGGCCTGTTCGGAGGGGTAAAGGGGCAGGAACGCAATGTCTCGGGTGCCGAGCCGGAGGGCTTCCTGCTGGAGGTCGATGCCTTGCTGCGCGCGCGGGTGATTCGGGCCGAGCATGGACACGACCGCGGTGCCGTGGTCGTAGGCGACCCGGTAGTATTCCCGGCTCATTTCCTGCTCGCCCCACCGCACATGCACGCGGGCTTTTGCGAGCAGCACTTCTTCCTGCTGCTGGATCGGGAGATCGTACCGTTTTTCGACGTTTTCGTAGATCTTCAGGGCTTCTTCCCAGTCGCCGGCATCCTCGGCGCGCTGTCCGCTCTGGATCAACGCCCGGATCGCGGCCGTGCTCAGGTTGGCGCGGTACTGGTCGTAATCCGGCGGCATGTTGAGCTGGACGCGGACGTCGCGCGCGCTTTCGTAGAGTGACCGCATGGCGTCGAGCGACCCCATGGCGCGCTCGAACGCTCCCTGGGCTTCGAGCGTCCGCGCCTCGTCGTAGTGGTTGTCGATCGCGATGGCGCCCACGCGCTCGAGGCCCTGCCGGGCTTCCTCGCGATCCGGTTCCTTGCGGAGGACCTGGATGTAATAGCTGGCGGCGTCGGCGTACTGGCCGCGTTCTTCCAGGTCGATCGCGCGCTCGAACCGCTTCTGCGTACTGACGCAGCCGGCCGCCAGGGTGATGGTGACGGTGAACAGGAGGAGTCGGGATAAGAACGTCATGCGCACGTGCGGGAAAATAGGGATTACAGCGGTGATGCGGCCTGATCGAGCGCCCCGAGGATGACGCCGAGCGCGCGGTCGAGCACGTCCGTCGGGATCGTCAGCGGAGGCGCGATGCGGACGAGGGCGTCGGCGTGCAGCGTCCATCCGAGGAGGACGCCGGCCTCGAGGCAGGTCCGCACGACCTGTTCGGTCGTGGCGGCGTTCACGAGTTCCATGCCCAGCATCGCGCCCCGTCCGCGCACCTCTCGAATGAGTGGATGGACAAGTCGTTCCCGAATCCGCTCTTCGAGCGCGCGGGCGCGGGCCGGCAGGTCGTGGGCGAGCAGGACATCGAGCGCCGCGGCGGCGGCCGCGCACGACACGGGGTGCCCGCCAAACGTAGTAACGTGGCTCAGCGGAGGATCGTTACGCAGGACGCCCATCACGGCGGAACTGGAGATGAAAGCGCCCAGCGGCATCCCGCCGCCCATCGCTTTCGCCACCGTCAGGATATCCGGCACGACGCCGAAGTGTTCAAAGGCGAAGAGGGCGCCCGTGCGGCCGAAACCGGTCTGGATCTCGTCGAAGATGAGCAACGCGCCCGTCTCGGTGCAGCGGCGGCGCAGCGCCTGCATCCAGGCGAGGGACGGCACGCGGATGCCGCCTTCGCCCTGGATGGGCTCGACAATCACGCACGCCGTGGTCGTGTCGATGGCGCGGAGCGCCTCGACCTCGTTGAAAGGCAGGAACGTCACGTTCGGCAGCAGCGGAAGAAACGGGTCCCGGTAGATGTTGCGCCCGGTGACGGAGAGCGAGCCATGGGTGTCGCCGTGGTACGACCGGTCGAAGGCGAAGAGGCGCGTGCGGCCGGTGGCTTTTTTGGCGAGCTTGAGGGCGCCTTCGTTCGCTTCGGTCCCCGTCATCGTGAAATACACGACCTGCAGTTGCGGCGGGAGCTGTTCCGCCAGCCGGCGCGCGAACCGCACCTGGGGCTCCTGGATGAATTCGCCATACACCATGACGTGCAGGTAGCGGTCGACCTGCGCGTGGATGGCGGCGGTGACGTCGGGATGGCGGTGGCCGAGCGACGAGACGGCGATGCCGCTGATCAGATCGATGATGCGCCGGCCGTCCGACAGGTGCAGATAGGGGCCTTCGGCGGAGACGACGGTCAGGCCGATCGGATGATCGCTGGTCCAGGCGACATGCCGGCCGAAATGTGAAACGAGGGGGTCCTGGGACATGCTCAGGTCGCTGGCTGGGCGTGGCGAGGAGCGGGATGCGCAACCGACCCGAGGCCAGCGCGACCGGTTACTCCCCGTAGATATCCTTGAGCGTGATCGGTCCTTGCGGCTTGCTGGGTCCGGCGGGTCGCTGCTGCTTTCTGTTCTCGTATTTGGCTTCGGATTCGAAGCGGCCGAATCGCTGTTCGAGCACCTGCGCGCGGAACGTAAAAATCTCGTGCAGGCGCCTCCGAACGTAGAGGTCGTGCGCGAGCGTACCGATCGGGCCGAGGTAAAGTCCGTACTGCACGATGTCCTCTACCTCGACGCCGCCCATGTGGGGTCGAAAGTAGTGTTCGTGATGCCACATTTTAAATGGCCCAAACCGCTGTTCGTCGACAAAAAAGTTCGGTTTTTTGATGTGGGTGATTTCGGTCACCCACTGCACGTTGATGAGCGGGACGGGGCGGATCGTGTAACTCAGGATGGTGCCGGGGCGCATCTCTTCCGGCGCCTCGTTGGTCATGCGGAAGTCCAACCAGTGCGGCGTGATCTGGCGCAGGTTCTTCGGCGACGAGAAAAAATCCCAGGCCTCCTCGATCGAGATAGGCAGGCGCTGGAGTGTCTGTAACCGGTGTATGCGCATAGGTGTAGCGTTGGGTGCGACGTGCACGGACGTCGGTCTTGTACATGGCAGCCGGCATGAGGTTCGTGCGTCAATCGCTGCCGGCGAGCAGCGCATCGGCGTTTTTGACGCTCAGCGCATAGTAGCGCGCCCTGAGGGCGTCGCGCTCGGCCTCGGTCAGGTCGCCCTGCCGGCCCTGCCGCCGCACGCGATCCTGGAACGCATGATAGAGCGACACGGCGGCGGCGACCGAGATGTTGAAGCTCTGCGTGAAGCCCAGCATGGGGATCATACAGCACGTATCGGCCAGTTCGCGCATTCGTTCACTGACGCCGTGCTGTTCGTTGCCCAGCACGAGCGCCGTCTTGCGGGTGAAGTCGAGGGTGTCGATCGGGACCGCGTCCGGGGAGAGATGGGTCACCGCGATCCGGTAGCCGGCCTCGCGAAGGCTCTCGACGCAGGCGTCGGGGGTCTCCCACCGGGTTATATCCAGCCATTTATCCGCCCCCTGGCTCGTCCTTGAAGATCGTTTGAAGTGTCCCTGGGCCTCGATGACATGAAACCGATGAAAGCCCAGCGCTTCGGCACTCCGCATCACGGCACTGATGTTGCCCTGGTTGATGAGGCCTTCGACGACGGTGGCCACGGTATGCGTCCGGCCGGCGAGGACGTGCTCGATGCGCTCCTTGCGTGGCTCGGTGAGGAAGGGCGAAAGGCGCTCGATCACCACCGCCGGCGGCAACGCCTCCACGCGGGACGTGGATCCGGAAGCCGCTGACGTTCGTTTCTCGCGTTCTGACATGTTCACAAACCTGCTATACTCATGCGTCTGATCTCCACGCGCGCTGGCCTGTTCCTGGCGCTCTGCTTCGCGGTGGCCGCACCGCTGCGCGCGCAATCCGCGGCGGACATCCTCAAAAAGGTGTCGGATCGATACAGCGATGCCATCGCCAAGATAGATAATATGGAAATGGTGATGCGTCCGGAAGGCGCATTCGCTGCCTTCGACAAGATGACGACCTACTATGAAAAGACCGGCGGCAAGGAGGGATTCCGCTCCCGGTCGGTTTTCGAAGGCGGCATGGCCGAGATGATGAACGCGGCCGCCGAGTCGGCAGCCCCGCCCGACATGCTGTCGATGAACGCCAGCATGTTCGAGAAGCTCTCCGACACGGCGACGCTGGTCGGCAAGGAGGAGATGGACGGCATCGCGACGTTCGTGCTCAGCGTGGACGATCTGCAGCCCCTGATGGAGGACCTCAGCACGGGCAATGCCCTTTCGCAGAGCGCGGAGACGGTGTACGGCAAGGGAACGCTGTATATCGACGCGAAAGAATACGTGCTCCGCAGGATGAGCTTTTCGATCGAGGTCGAGCCGCAGCCAGGCGCCGGCAAGCGGAACATGGATATGGAGATGACGATGTCCGACTTCAAGACGGTCGGCCCTCTCTATTATCCGCACCGCATGACGACGGTGATGGACAATCCGATGTCGGCCGAAGAGCGCGCCGAGATGCAGGCCCAGCGGATGCAGATCGAAGCCATGCTCGATCAGGTGCCGGAAGCGCAGCGCGCCTCCCTCCGCAAGATGCTCGACGCGATGGGCGGAAACGACATCACGACCGTGATGGTCACGGAATCCCTCAAGGTGAACGAGGGGATTCCTGCCGGGGTGTTTGATTGAGTGACGGTACGCACGTTGGCGAGGCGATAGGTGGATGCGGGATGCAGGATGCGGGATGCGAGATGCGGGATGCAGGATGCTGGATGCAGGATGCAGGATGCTTGGCGAAATACCGTGCGTTTGATCGGTGATCCGGCATCCCGGTATCCCGCATCGGAAGACCTGAGGCTATAGTGCGTACGATCCGTGAGTAAGGGGCTTCGAGTGGTACGGGGATTGGGGAGAGCGGGAGGGTGTTAGTGCTCCCCTGCTCCCCAATCCCGCACCGCTCACATCGCGTTCTCCAGCATCGTCGCCACGTCGTTCAGCACGCCGGCCACGCGTTCGATCTGCTCGGTGGCCTCGGCCCATTCGCGTTGTTCGATGGCTTCGCGGACGCCCGGGAGCGTTTTGACGCCGTAGCCGGTGTAGAAGCCCGGCGCGTAGATCTGGTGGGTGAACCAGGGGCGTTTGGGCAGCCCTGACGCCGCGGTCATGGCCTGTTCGGTTTTCATCATGACCCGGTTGAGCGCCTCGATGCGCTCGGTGGACAGCGTATTGTCCCGGATGCCGCCCTGCAGCGCCTTGTCGAAGGCCGTCGCCTGCTTCTCCAGGCGATCGATGGCATTTTCGAGCGGAGCGAAGTTCAGGTGGGGCACCGGGGCCTTGGCGGCCGGCGGGACGTACCGCTCGGTCGGGTCGGCGGCGAGGGTGTAGACGCCGTCGGCGACACGCGTGTTGAGCTTTTCGGTGTCCGACCGCATGGTGTCGGCGAGTTTCTGGACTTCCGCGAGGTAGACCTTCACGATGTCGGCGAAATTGGCGTAGGCGAACGGCAGCGCATCGGCGTTGGCGAGGCGGAGCGTGGTCCGGCCGGCGGTGTTGGCGAGGGCCACGCCATACGTGAAGCCGGGGTCGCCGAAGCGGGTGTAGTGGTCGTACGAGTCGTAGGTCGAGTGGTACGAGCCGCCGCCGCCCTCACCGCCATAGCCGAGGTTCAGCGAGGCGATGCCGAGATGCTGGAGGAACGGGGTCCAGTCCGAACCCGAGCCGAGCGGCGAGATCCGGAGGTCGGCGCGGCGGGCCTCGTCGTCGTTGCCGCTGGCGCGCATCCGGGCGCGCAGGCGGGCATCGGCCGTCACGTCGGTTTCGGGATCGGTGATGTCGCGGCCGACTTCGTTGATGAATTTTTCCAGGGTGTGCGAGCCGCCCATGCCGAGGAAGCCGCGGCCGTTCCCGTCCGAGTTGATGTAGACCACGGCTTTTTGCTTCAGCTCGTCGGCGTGGTATTCGGCCCACTCAGTGGAGCCGATGAGGCCGGGCTCTTCGGCATCCCAGCTGGCATAGACGAGGGTCCGTTTCGGCCGCCATCCCGTCTTCGCGAGTTCACCGATGGCGCGGGCCTCCTCCATCATGGCGACGGTGCCGCTGGTCGGGTCCGCGGCGCCGAACACCCACGCGTCGCGGTGGTTGCCGCGGATGATCCACTGGTCGGGATACGTGCTGCCCGGCATGCGGGCGATGACGTTGTAGGCCGGCACGATATCCCAGTTGAAGGCGAGCTTGATGCGCACCGTCGCCGGCCCGGGGCCGATGTGGTAGGTAAACGGCAGCCCGCCGCGCCAGCCGGCGGGCGGCACCGGGCCGCCCAGCGCCTCGAGGAGCGGCTGCGCGTCCTGGTAGGAGATCGGGAGCACGGGGATCTTCATGAGGGTGGGCGCTTCCTCGAGGGAGAGGCGGTCCGTATCTTCCTTGGCCCCAACGCCCGGCGTCAGCGGGTCGCCGGGGAAGAGCGGCATGTCGGCCACGGAGCCGCGCTGCGCGCCGAACTCGGGCCGATAGGCGCCTTCGGGGTACACCTCGCCCTGGAAGTAGCCGTCTTCCCGGGGATCGGAATAGATGATGCATCCGATGGCGCCGTGTTCATAGGCCAGCTTGGGTTTGATGCCCCGCCACGACCTCCCGTAGCGCGCGATTACGATTTTACCCTCGACGCTGATGCCCAGGCGTTCGAGATCGTCGTAGTCTTCGGGTGTGCCGTAGTTCACGTACACCAGTTCGGCCGTCACGTCGCCGTCGGCCGAATAGGCGTTGTACGGGGGGAGCAGGTCCTTGCGGATGGCGGAGGTGGCGTCCTGCTTGAGGGCTGGCTCATCGAGGCGGGCCCGGTAGGCAACCTTGCCATTGAGGATCAACTCGACGCGGCGCTCTTTCGGGGTGGGGAAGAGCACGTTGAAGACCTCCAGCTCGGTGTCGTATCCCCATTCCTTGAATTTCGCGGCGACGAAGTCGGCATTGGCCTTCGCCCCCGGCGAACCGACATGATGGGGCCGCGAGGTGATGGTCTTCATCCAGCTGTCGAGGTTGCCGGCGTCGAGGTGGCTTTCGAATTGCGCTTCCAGCGCGCGCTGGCCGGCGACGTTTTCAGGTTTGAAGCCGAGCAGCGGGGCGTCGGCGTGGGACGCGAAGCCCAGGGTGAGGGCGAGCAGTACGATACGAGTCAGACGCATAACACAGGTTGGGATGAACGATCAGGCAGGTACACGGCATGCCGCGTCCGACCGTCGTGTCCGACAGCCACGTCTTACGGCCGTGCCCGCCCAACGTACGCCATTTCGGTGGAATGATCCAATCCGGCGATGGGGCGTTTAGCAGCCATACCTCCATCCACCCCAGACAGCCCGAACCCATGAATCTGAACGACAAAGTAGCGATCGTGACCGGCGCCAGCAGCGGCCTCGGCGATCATTTCTCCCGCGCCCTCATCGAGCGGGGCGCCATCGTCTACGGTCTGGCCCGATCCGAGGACAAACTGAAGCGGTTGCATGACGCCCTGGGCGACCGGTTTCACCCCATCGTGTGCGATGTCCGGGAAGAAGACCAGGTGCAAACGGCCGTCGGCCACGTGATCGAGGAGGAGGGGCGTGTGGATGTGCTCGTCAACAACGCCGGCCTGGGGCAGTTCGGCCCGGTGGCGTCGCAGACCCTCTCGCAGTGGGATCTCCAGATGGAGACCAACCTCCGCGGCGTTTTCCTGTGCACGCGCGCGGTGCTGCCGGCGATGAAGAAGCAGAACGAGGCGTCCGGTTTCGGCGGCCACATCGTCAACATCGCGTCGGTCGCCGGCCTCGTCGGCAACGCCAACCTGGCCGCCTACAACGCCACGAAGTTCGGTCTGCGCGGGTTTAGCGAGGCCCTCATGAAGGAAGTCCGCAACGACGGCATCAAGGTGACGAGCGTGTGCCCCGGTTCGGTGGCGACCCATTTCGGCGACGTCGCCGGCTCGGGCGGATCCGCCAACCCGATGATGCCCGAAGACGTGGCCTCGACGGTCATCCACGTGCTGGAGGCTCCGGACAACTACCTCATCAGCGAGGTGGTCATGCGGCCGCTGCGCCCTTCGGGGAAATGAGTCGATCAAACGACCGTGCCCGGCTGGTAGGCGTTCACCTGGCCTTTGTAGCGGAACAGGAACTGGAGCAGTTTGACGAAGCCGGCGGATTGTTTGCGGACGTACCACTGGTCGGCCGCCCGCCGGGCTCCGAGGGCGTAGGTGGGGTAGGGATGGATGGTGTCGGCGAGCTGCCGTAGCGAGATGCCGTTGCGCATGGCGACGGCGTATTCGCTGATCAGTTCGCCGGCGCTGACGCCCAGGATATCCGCGCCCAGGATCTTGCCGTTGAAGGCCTTCGCATACACCTTGATCAGCCCGTTCGGCTCGCTTTCGGTGACGGCGCGGTCCACTTTCGTGTAGGGGAAGCGGTACTCCTCGTAGGCGATCCCTTTTTTCTTGAGTTCCTCCTGCGTCGCGCCGACATGGCCGAGTTCGGGTTCCGTGAACGTGACCCAGGGGACGTGTTTCATGTCGAACTTCATCGGCACCTTGAGGAGCATGCGCGTCATCGCCACCTTGGCCATATGCTCGCTCATGTGCGTGAACTGGTACCGGCCGGCGATATCGCCGATCGCGTAGATGTGCTTCACGTTCGTGCGGCCGCTCTCATTGACCGGGATGCCGCGTTTCGTGTAGTCGACGCCGGCCGCCTCGAGGTTGAGCCCGTCCACGTTCGCCGCGCGGCCGGTGGCGAGCAGGAGGCCGTCCGCCTCGATGATCCGGGTCTGCCCGCCCGATTCGGCCTCGATGGCGATCGCGCCGTCCTTGCGGTACACCTTTTTTACGGCGGCGTTCATCACGTACGCGACGCCCTCCTTGCTCAGCTGCTGCTGCAGCAGGCCGGCCAGCTCCGGGTCGTCCTTGCTCATAATCTGGCCGCCGCGGTCGATCACGGTGACCTGCGCGCCGAGCCGGGCGAACGCCTGGGACATCTCCGTGCCGATGGGGCCGCCGCCGACGATGGCGAAGCGCCGCGGCATCGCGTCGATTTCGAACAGCGACTCGTTGGTGAGATAGGGGACGTCGCCGAGTCCTTCGATGGGCGGGACGAACGCGCTCGCGCCGGCGGCGATGACGATGTAGCGGGCGCTGAACCGGTCGGATCCGCCGGCGTGCGTCAGTTCGATCGTATGGGCATCCACAAAGGCCGCCTGCCCCGTCCGCACGTCGATCCCCATCCGCTCGAAGATTTTGGGGCTATCGGCATCTTCGTACACCTCCTCGCGAATATGGCGGACACGGCCGATGACTTTCGCGAAATCGATGTCGACCGGCTGGTCGGTGATCCCGTAGGCCGCTGCTTCCCGCATGTAATGCGCCACCTTGGCCGCTTTCAGGATCGCCTTGCTGGGCACGCAGCCGGTCCAGGTGCAGTCGCCCCCCAGTTTGTGCCGCTCGATCATCATGGTTTTGGCGCCGAAGTTGGCGGCGATGCCGGAGGAGGTGAGGCCGGCTGCGCCGCCGCCGATTACGATTACGTCGTGGGTGTAGGGCATAGGTGCGAGTATGGAGCAGGGTGTTGCGTCAGTACGGAGGGGGTGTGGGGTCGATCACGGAGCGCCATCGGGGCGATCCATCGGAGCGGCGACCTGGCCGCGGATCTTTTTGACGGTCGAGTAGACCCCGAACGCGACCATGCCGGCGATAAACGCATAGACCCACAGGGGGATGTTGCGGCCGGCGATCAACAGGTACAGATAGGCCGAGATGAAGAAGAAGCCGGCGAGCAGCGTGGGCGCCACGATCGGCTTGTTCGCCCGGAGGTTACGCACCAGCCACGCGAGGCTCAGGGTGAAAAAAGGGATGGCGCCGACGTAGATGCTGCCGAAGATGATCGGGTTGACGCCGTATTTTGGGCCCAGACTCAAAAACCAGTCAACGAAGGTCTGCCACATTGGGGTTGCTCGGGATGTCGATGGAATGCAGGTCAGTACGCCGGCCGCCGGCGAAGTTACGGTGGATGATTCCAAATGCGCTAAACGTTATCGATTTGTGATCTATTCCCCTGAAATGCACGCTTCGCACGACGAACCCGGGCCCGACTTCTGGCGCCATCTGCTGGCCGCGCGCGCGTCGCGTGTCGAGACGCGCACGGGTGACGTCGGCCTGTGCATCGGGGAAGCCGTGATTCGCGTCGAGGCGATGGCCTCGCCCTGCGCGGTGGAGACGATCGAACGCGGGGTCTGGACAAGCGGTCCGCTGGCCGGCATCGCCTTTTCAACCGCCTATCGATGGGTCTGGGACGCCGGCAGCGGGCACCTCCACCTCTCCCATCTTCGTTTTGGAGCGGACCGACCTCTCTTTCTGGTGACGCTGGTGCGACGCAAGACGAACGACTGGCGCACCGTGGCGCCGCATCGCTGCGGGGCGGACGTGTATGAGGCCGCGATCACGTCGTCGCCGGCCGGCTTCTCGCTCCGCTGGCGGGTTCAGGGGCCGGTCAAGGACCAGCAGCTGACGACCCGCTACCGGAGCGGCTGAGGCGCCCTGCTCCTAGGCCAGGATACCCCGGACGACATGCGCCTCTTCCACCCCGGTGAGCTTCTGGTCGAGCCCCCTGAATTTGTAGGTGAGGCGTTCGTGGTCGATGCCGAGGCAGTGGAGGATCGTGGCGTTCAGGTCGCGGATATGGACCGGGTTGTCGAGGATGTTGTAGGCGAAGTCGTCGGTGACGCCGTATTCCATGCCGGGCTGGATGCCGCCCCCGGCCATCCAGACGCTGAAGCAGCGCCCATGGTGGTCGCGGCCCGAGTTCTGGTTGCCGAGGGTACCCTGGCTGTAGATGGTCCGCCCGAACTCGCCGCCCCAGACGACGAGCGTCTCATCGAGCAGGCCGCGCTGTTTGAGGTCCTTGACGAGCGCCGCCGAGGCCTGGTCGACGTCGCGGCACTGCGCCGGGAGCTGTTTCTGGATGGCGATGTGCTGGTCCCAGCCGCGGTGGAAGAGCTGGACGAAGCGGACGCCGCGTTCGATGAGCCGGCGCGCGAGCAGGCAGTTCGCCGCGTAACTGCCGGGTTTTCGGGCCTCCGGCCCGTAGAGGTCGAACGTCGACTCGGGTTCGTCCGACAGGTCGGTGAGATCGGGCACGGAGGTCTGCATCCGATAGGCCATCTCGTAGGCGTTGATCCGCGCGTGGATCTCGGGGTCGCCGACGTCGTCCGCGTGGTGCTGGTTGAGTTCGGCGAGGTCGTCGAGCAGGCGCCGGCGCTGCGTCGCGCTCACGCCGCCCGGGTTCTGGAGGTAGAGGACGGGATTGGCTCCTGGCCGCAAGAGCACGCCCTGATGGCTCGACGGGAGGTAGCCGTTGCCCCAGAGGCGATGGTAGATCGGCTGGCCGGGGTTTTTGCCGGTGCCCTGGGAGAGCAGCACGATATACGCCGGCAGGTTCTGGTTGATATTCCCGAGCCCGTAACTCAGCCACGCGCCGAGGCTGGCGTGGCCGATCTGCTGGTTGCCGGTGTTGATGAACGTGATGGCGGGGTCGTGGTTGATCGCCTCGGTGTACATCGACTTCACGATGCAGATCTCGTCCGCGATCGTCTGGGTGTGGGGCAGGAGATCGCTGATCCAGGTCCGGTGCCTTCCGCTGGCCGTCATGTTCCACATCGGGGAGACGACCGGGTAGGCGCTCTGTCCGGAGGTCATGCCGGTGAGCCGCTGGTCGCCCCGGATGGACGCCGGCAATTCCTTCGCGTGCAGGTCGCGCATGACGGGCTTGTAGTCGAACAGGTCGACGTGCGACGGGCCGCCCGACTGGAACAGGTAGATCACCTGCTTGGCCCGCGGCGCGAAGTGCGGCGCCTGGAGCGCGGGGCCGGCGCCGGGCAATCCGAGGGCATCCGCCGCGCCCATCAATTCGGGAAACAACATCGCCCCGAGCGCCATCCGGCCGAGCCCCTGCGCGGCGCGCCCGAGGAAAGCGCGGCGGGAGTGCAGGTTTTCAAACGTGGAGAGGAGCGGATTGTCCATAGCGGGTTCGTTCAATGGGCGAGGTTGAAAGTACGGAAGCGCGCGCAGCACGTCTTTGAAGTCGGAACAGGAATCCGTGCGGCTACCCTTTCGTCACCGTTTCGCTGAGGTTCAGGATCAGGCTGGCGACGGTGGTCCAGGCGGCGTGTTCGGGGGCGTCGAGGGCCCTGTCGCGCGGCGATTCCCCGATGCTCAGCAAGGCTTCGGCATCGGCGGGTGCGTTGCGGTAGGCGGCGAGTTCTTCCTCGAAACGGTGTTTCAGGATGGCGAGCTCCTCGCGGTTGGGCAGCCGGCTGGTGGCCATCTCGAAGGCGAGGGCGAGGCGGGCATCGACATCGCCCGGCGCCAGGGCGATCCGCTGGCCGAAGGCGCGGCTGGCCTCCACGAACTGCGGGTCGTTGAGCAGGACCAGCGCCTGGAGCGGCGTGTTCGTTACCTCGCGGGTGACCGTGCACATCTCCCGGTTGGGCGCGTCGAACGTGACCATCGAGGGCGGGGGCAACGTCCGCTTCCAGTACGTGTACATGCTGCGGCGATAGAGTTTTTCGCCATGATCCTGGACGAATACTTGCGCCGTTGCCGGCGAGCTGCCGTAGTGGCTCACCTCCTTCCACAGGCCGGCGGGCTGGTACGGCTTGACGCTCGGTCCGCCGATCTGCCCGTTCATCAATCCCCCCAGCATGAGGGCGGTATCCCGAATGAATTCGGCCTGGAGCCGGAAGCGCGGCCCGCGGGCGAGGAGTCGGTTCTCCGGATCGCGCCGGCGCGCCGCCTCGCTCACGCCGGAATCCTGCCGGTAGGCGTCGGACGTCACGATCTGGCGGACGAGGTTCTTGACATCCCACCCGGAATCGACAAACGACACCGCGAGCCAGTCCAGCAACTCGGGATGGGTGGGCAGCGCGCCCTGGGAGCCGAAGTCCGCCGCCGTCGCGACGATGCCGCGACCAAAAAACAGTTGCCAGAACCGGTTCACGGCGACGCGCGCCGTGAGCGGGTGGTCGGGCTGGAGGAGCCATTCGGCCAGGCCGAGCCGGCCGGGAGGGCCTTCTTCCAGCCCGGGCAGAAACGCCGGCGTGCCGGGCTCAACGGCGTCCTGCGGCTGGTCGTATTGCCCGCGGTTGAGGATAAACGTCTCCCGGGGCGTGGCCGCCGTGTTCATGACCATCGTCGGCTGCGGGTGCTCCAGTGCGTCGATGCGCTGCGCGGCATTCTGCATGGCATACCGGTGCAGGCCGGCCTGCGGCGCCTCCGCATAGAAGTAGGCGCGAAGCTGCGACTGCTGCTCGGCGGTGCGCTCCGCGGGCGCTGTTGCGAGGAGGGTCTGTATGCCGGCGGGCAGGTTCGTATCGTCGTCAACGCCCGTGATGGCGAAGATCCGGAAGCGGCCGGCGATCAGGTTGCTGCCGATCCCGAAGTTGAGCATCGCCGTGAGATACGGCGTCGCGCCGGCGTCGACGGGCTGCTGGAACCTGACCGTCAGATGCTGGGCGGTGCGGTTGGCCGGGTTGGGGGACCAGCCGTTCAGCGGCTCTTCGTCGAGCACCCACTTCGCGGGGAAGTCGGGGTGCGCGAAGCTCGCGGTGGCCGACCGCAGCGGGATGGTCCGGTAGAGGTCGACTTGGTCGGACGGCAACTCGCCGTTGCTGACGGTGAGGGACGAGACCACGAGCGAACCCTGCATGTCGTCCCGCCGGCCGTGCCCGATGTAGCCTCGGGTGACGGCATCCGGGTAAAACACGACGCGGAGCCCGGTGATCGGCTCGGCGGTGTCGGCGCGAAGCGACACGTTGTAGGCTGCCATGCCGCCGGGTTGATCGATCAGCAGCGAGCTGTCGGGCAGGATGCTGCCGGTATTGCCCGAGTTGGGGGTGGTGATTTTGATGGGCTCCAGGGGGATAAGCCCGAACCCGCGTCCCCGCTCGGCGAGATGCCGGCGCTCGTCGTCTTCCCACGCCGGCTGGGCGGGGTGGTCTGTCGCTTCGAGGGCATGCAGACTGTCCAGCGTGACGCGGAGCCGTTCGATCTCCCGGGTGTCGACGAGCGGCGTCGAGGCCATGATCGTCGGGCGCGCGTTGACGCCGCTGTTGCCATCGAGCCCCTGGTCGTCGAGGGTGTTGAAGTAGGCGAAGAGCCGGTAGTAGTCGCGCTGCGAAATCGGGTCGTACTTGTGGTCGTGGCACTGGGCGCAGGCGACGGTGAGGCCCAGGAAGACCTCGCCGGTGGTCTTGACGCGATCCACCACGTAGTTGGTGAGGTTTTCCTCCGGAATCGTGCCGCCCTCGTGGGTGATCATGTGGTTCCGGTTGAAGCCGGTGGCGATCAGCTGGGCCTCGGTGGCTTCGGGCAGCAGGTCGCCGGCGAGCTGCTGGCGCACGAAGTCGTCGAACGGCAGGTTGTCGTTGAAGGATTTGATCACCCAGTCGCGCCAGACCCACATGTGCCGGCCCCCGTCGATCGAGTAGCCGTTGGTGTCGGCATACCGGGCGAGGTCGAGCCAGTGGACCGCCATGCGTTCGCCGAAGCGGGGGGACGCGAGCAGCCGGTCGACGAGGCGCTCGTAGGCGTCGGGGCGGGTGTCGGCGAGGAAATCGTGCACGGCCTCGGGGGTCGGCGGCAGGCCGGTGAGGTCGTAGGAGAGCCGGCGGATCAGCGTGCGCGGGTCCGCCTCGGGGGCCGGTTTCAGGCCCTCCCGGTCGAGCCGGGCGCGGACGAAGGCGTCGATCGGGTTGGCCGGCGCGACGCCTGCCACGGCCGGCGGCTCCGGCTTGACGGGCGGGATGAACGCCCAGTGCGGTTTGTAGACGGCGCCCTGCGCGATCCAGGCGCGGATGGTTTCGATCTGGACGGGGGTGAGTTCGTAGTGCGAGTCGGCCGGCGGCATCCGCTCCTCGGGATCGGCGGCCGTGAGGCGAAACATCACCTGGCTGCCGGCGGGGTCGCCCGGGACGATGGCGAAGCCGCTGTCGCGCGGGGCATAGGCGCCCTCGGGCGTATCGAGGCGCAGGTCGGCCTCGCGGCTGCCGGCGTCGGGGCCGTGGCACGTGTAGCAGTTCTGCGAGAGGATCGGGCGGATGTGAAAGTTGAAGTCGATCTCCCCCAGCGCGGCGACCTGCTCCGCCGGCGTGGGGTCATCGGGACGCAGGCAGCCAGCGGTGAGCAGCAGGACGAGAATAACGAAAGGACGGAGCGTGGACATGTCGATAGGCGCGTGAAGTCTACCTGAAGGAACGAAACCCGCCGTGCTTTGACAATGCCCCCCTGTCATCCAGGGCCAATGCGCCAGTTGTGCGGTTAGGAGGTAGGGTCATGAAGGAAGGGTCATGAGGGGGCGGTCATGAAGGAGGGTCATGAGTAAGCGGTCATGAGGGCTGGGTCATGAAGGGCCGGTCATGCGCGGTCGCGGTTTCGGGGTGGGGGGGCGATGGACTGGGCGGGATCGGCGGCCGGCACGTCGAGCGGTGTGTGCGTCGCGCCGGCGGGCGCGGTCTCCGGCCGGGACGATGCGACGAGCTGCTCGATGCGGCGGATGAGCTTTTGCGCGGCGCGTTCCTTCCGGCCCAGGAACGTCGTGAAGATGAACCGGATGAGGAAATACAGCGTGGTCGCGACGGCGATGAAGACGCTTGCCATAGCCGGCCAGGTCAGACCCGAACCCATGGCGATGATGGCGCCCTGCAACGAAAGGCCCAGCATGAGCGGACCGAGGGCGACGAGGGCGCGTCGCCGGTAGTTGCCCCGAATCCGGATTTTGGTCTGTCCGTCCCGCGGCGTAAGCGAAACCTGCAGCTGGGACATCTTGCGGCCCGTGTAGGTCCACTCCATCATGCGGCCGACCTGCCCCGAACTGCCTACGACGCCGAACGCGTCGCTGATGGCCGAGGCGATCTCCGGCCACTCCTCCTCGGTGATCTCGCCCTGCACGACGCGCTCGATCTCGAGGGTGGTCGGAAAACCCGGCCACGAAAAACCCCCGGTCTCGATGCCGCTGCGCTCCAACTCGGCCGCGGCCGACGCCACATCGTCTGCCGAAATCCCGACTTCGGCCGCGATCTGCTGCAGCTCAGCGAGCGTCAGGCCCTGTGTCTCGGCGGCTCCTTTTTCGGCGTGCATTTCACCGGAGCGCTTCAGGATGGCGCTGATTTCCTTTTCGGTATAGAGGCGCTCGTTGGACATGGGCGTGTTCGGGTTTGCGGGATGGGTCAAGATACGACGTCCCGTCGTTCCCGTTGCGTGCCCACGCGCCGGGGGCAGCGGTGCAGGGTTACGGTTTCCCGGCGGTCGGGTGGCGCAGGTACCATTGCCGGCGACCCTCGTCGAATTTTTCGATGGCGTAGCGGAGCATGGTCCGGGGCATACGCCGGACGTGTTTATCGAGGAAGGCCTCCTCGGCGTCGACGGACCGGTTGCCGATCTCCCGCAGCATCCAGCCTACGGCCTTGTGGATGAGGTCTTCGGGGTCTTCGACGAGGGTCTCGGCGATGCGGAGCGCGTCGCTGAAATCGCCCTGCCGGATGAAATGCGCGGTCGCGATCATGGCGATGCGGCGTTCCCACAGGCTCTTCGAGGCGGCCAGCCGGTCCAGCACGTCGCGCTCGCCCGTCGCTTCGATCTGCGGCCCGACGATGAGGTGCGCCGAGCTGTCGACGAGGTCCCAGTTGTTGACCCTCGCCGTATGGCGGAGGTAGGCGTCATAAACGCGCGTTCGGGTGGCCGGGTCGCCGCGCTTGTACTGGTCGACGAGGATGAACAGGGCGACGAGCCGGTCCTCGTGGTAGGGGGATTGGAGCAGCGCGATCGTTTCCTCGAAGGGCAGCAAGCGGAATCGCCGGGCGACCTCGCGCTGCTTCGGGACGCGGATGCCCCGGAAGAGGTCGCCGGCGCCGTATTCTCCGGGGGCGGTCTTGAAGAACCGCTGCGAATGGGCGGCGATGTCGGGGTTCGCGAGGGATTCCAGGACCTGACGTACGACGTCTGCATGCATGGGGGCTGCCGGTTTTCCTGTGGATAGGTCAGTCGCGCTATACGCAAACGTCTTCATGTATCTCACGTTTCTTGCCCTCCATAACCTGACCCGGTGGATCGCGCTGCTGGCGATGCTCTAGGCAACCCTGCGCATGTCGAACGGGTGGCTTCGCCGGCAACGACCTCCCCGGGCCCAATCTGTATACCTGCCGGCATCTGCATCCCCACGCCTCAAGGGCCGTAGGGAATGCCGTCCCTTACCCATCGCTCTCCAACGGCTACTCCCATGAATCGACGTTCATTCGTATCGCTATGCGCGCTTCCCGCCATCTGTCCGAACGGATTCGTCCGTCAGCGTAAGGGTGCCTTACCGCCCATCCGTCCGCCTTCGGAGGATTTTCAGCGGCAGATCCCGCGGCTCATGGAAATCGCCGGCGTGCCCGGTATCGGTCTGGCTCTCGTGCAGGGCGATGAGATCGCGTGGCAGTATCGACACGGCTTCGCGGATCGACGCCGATCGCTGCCTGTCGGAGACCAGACACTCTGGGCCGCTGCCTCTCTCGGCAAGCCGGTGTTCGCGTTTGCCGCCCTGCATCTCGTGGACGAGGGGCTGCTCGACCTCGATCGTCCCTTAAAATCATATGTGCCGGATCATTTTCCGGACGATCCCCGGGCCGACCGCATCACCGCGCGGCATGCGCTGAGCCATTCCTCCGGGCTGCGGAACTGGTACCGGAACGCCGGCGACCCGCTCGAGCTCGCCTTCGAGCCAGGGTCGGCGTTCAGCTATTCGGGCGAGGGGTACTATTATCTCCAGCGCGCCATCGAGCACATCACAGGTCATGGTCTCGACCGGTTCATGCGGGATCGGCTATTCACTCCGCTCGGCATGGACTCGTCGGCCTATGGCTGGCGCCCGGACTGGGCCGAGCGGTTGGTTGCCGGGCACGGTAGCCGTTCGGCGTACGATGTATTCTGGAAGACCCTTGCCGAAAAGCTGCAACGTGATGCCGACGCCAATAATCGCATGCTGGCCGACTATACCAACGAGGACGTTCGCGAGGCCATGGCGCGTGTCGCCCCCGAATCGTCGACGCTCCCGCAATCCATCATTCCGAACGCGGCGTACAGCCTTGTCACCACGCCGGTAGATTTCGCGACGTATCTGGTCGCCTTGCTGGGCGGAGACGTATCCGGCGTCGGTCTGAAACCCGAAACAAGACAACTCGCGATGACGCCAGCCGTTCACATCAACAGCGCGCTGGGGTGGGGCCTTGGGTTGGGCACGGAGGCATCGGAAACGGAAGATGCAGCGGCGGCCGGCGATCACTACCTCTGGCAATGGGGTGATAACGGCAGCTGGAAAAACTTTGTGCTCGCGCATCCGGCGAGTCGCACCGGGATCGTCATTTTCACAAACGGCGATACGGGCCTCAATCTGTGCCGGCGCATCATTCGTGCGTCAACCGGGGTCGATCACGCGGCCTTTCTCTGGTTGTGATCCGTCGACCACCGCGTCATCGGCGCGCTTCCACTCCGTGGTGAGGATGCCGTAGACGACGTGGTTCACGAAGCGATCGGTGATCCAGTGGGAGTCCCGCCGGATCCCCTCGGCGAGGAGGCCGCATCGTTCTGCGACGGCACGGCTGCCCGTGTTGTCGACGCCGCACTGCATTTCGATCCGATGCAGTCGTTCCGCCTCGAATAGATGTGCGATGACGGCGCGGGCCGCGCGGGTAGCGAGGCCCTTTCCCTGGGATGACGCCCCGAGCCAGTAACCCACTTCGGCGTTCCTGTTTTCGCGGTGGATGTACCAGCAGACCACCCCGCCGGCCAATACGCCGTTGTCCCAGATCCCCAGATGAAAACCGTCACGGATGGCCTCCTTCTCCTCGAAACGGGTGATCAGCGCCTGCACGTCCGAGAGCGTCTGCACCGACGACGACCAGCGCAGCCAGCGGTCCAGGTGCGCGCGGTTTGCCGTGATAAGTGCGTGGACGGCCGGCGCGTCGGACGTGCATAACGAGCGCGCTTCAATGTCTTCGCCCAGGGTAAATCGCGTCATATGGTTTTGTCGGGGCTGGCCCTGATGCGTTAAGGCCAGAATGCCTGCAAATCGTTCCTCAGGTCGATGCTGGAAGAGAGGACGGGCTCCCGCCGGCCATCGTACAGCACGACGTACCACGCCGCTTCGATGCTGGCCCAGTCGTAGGTGCGGGGCATGCCGTCGACCATGAAGCGCAGGTCCTGCCGGTAGACCGATCGGTGCGCGATGTGGAGGCTGTCGAGGAGCTGCACGGCCTCCGCCCGATACCACATGGCGTCGTCGGCGGCGACATAGAAGGCCTCCTCGCCCATCTCGCGTTTCAAGCGCTCGATCCCGGAGGAGTCCGGCTCGATAAACAATACGATTTTTTCAGCTATGACCTCCAAGGATGCCGGCTGAGCCAGTCCGGAGGCCGCAGGCAAGATGCCGGCGATCAGGAGAAGGATGTGCTTACCCACAGACCTCGCTCATCCTCGGGTAATAAAGACATGTGTCGCGGCGGGGGAGGCCACGTGCCGTACGCCGGTGTAGCCCAGTTCCGGCAGGTTGATCCCCTCGAACAGGCGTTCACCGGCTCCGAGCAGGACGGGGGAGATCGCGATATGCATCGTGTCGATCAGGCCCTTCCGGAGGTATTGCTGGATCGTCTGCACGCCGCCGCCGATGCGCACGTCCCTGTCGCCGGCGGCATCCCGGGCGCGTTCGAGCGCGGCCTCGGGGCCGTCGGTGATGAAATAAAACGTCGTGCCGCCCTCCATCTCGAGGGGCCGTCGCGGATGATGGGTGAGCACGAAGATCGGAACGTGGTAGACGGGATTTTCGCCCCACCATCCGCGCCAGGATTCGTCGGGCCACGGGCCGCGGACGGGGCCGAACATGTTGCGCCCCAGGATCCACGCCCCGATGTTTTCGAAGCCGCGCACCGCGATGTCGTCATCCAACCCGGTTTCACCCCCGTTCTGCCCGAACACGCGCTCCTGGAACGTCCGCGTGGCCGCGGCCCAGCCGTGCAGGGCGCCGCCGCCGACGCCCAGCGGGTTTTCGAGGCTCTGATGCGGGCCGGCGCCGAAGCCGTCGAGGGAGATGGAAAAGCTTTCTACGCGAACGGTAGGCATGATGCAACAGGCTTGGGTTCCAGGGGATGATGCGGCAAAGGTGACAGCGGCCTAAAGTCCTGCCGCCGCCGGCTCGTCGAGCCACCAGATCACCTCGCCGCCGTCCGGCTGCACGCGGCCCGCGGGGCACTCCGCGACGCCGCCGGGTTTGCCGAAAACGCAGGCGAGCGCCGGGGCCTTGTCGGCGCCGGCGACGAGGAAAAATACGGCGCGCGCCCGATTCAGGACCGGGAAGGTGAGCGTGATCCGCTGGTGCGGGGCGACGGGCGCCGGGGCGGCGACGACGCTGCGCTCGGTTTCGCCCAGGGCAGGCGAGCCGGGAAACAGGGAGGCAGTGTGGCCGTCGTCGCCGAGGCCGAGGAGGACGAGGTCGAGCCGGCCCTCGTCGGGGGCGAGGAGGGCGTCGATGCGGCGCGCATAGGCTTCGGCGTCGGCATCGGGGGCGCCGGCGACGGGGGTCGGGTAGATGTGATCGGGGAGCAGCGGGACGCGGTCCAGCATCGCCTCGCGGGCCATCCGGAAGTTGCTCTTCGGGTCGTCGTGCGGCACGTGGCGCTCGTCGCCCCAGACGAGGTGCAGGCGTTCCCACGGGACGTCGTCTCGCAGTTCGGTGGCGAGGATTTCGTAGAGGCGTCGCGGCGTGCTGCCGCCGGCGAGGGCGATCGTGCATCGGCCGCGCTCGGCCACGCAGGCACGCGCCCGCTCGGCGACCGCTTCGGCGGCGCGCCGGCTCAGGGTTTCCTTGTCGGGGGAGATGTGGATGGGCATCGGGCTGCTAACCTGCGGCGGTGGCTCCACCCCATCCGGATATCGGGATACGATATCCGGATTCGCCCCTCCTCAAGACGAGGAGGGGCCGGGTACTTGTCGTCGCCTCGTTATTGTTTTTCTACACCGGCGTGGCGCGACTGCAACGATACGATGCATGCAACCCAGTCGTCAAGGCATTAAGCATGCAGGTGGAGATCCTGGAACGTGGAACCTGAAACCTGGAACGAGCGCCGGCTCGCCGGCGCTCACCCCGTCACCCAGCGATGTCCGTATTCCGCGAGCAGCTGGTGCGCCTCCTGTGGGCCCCAGTCGCCGCTTTCGTACGGATAGCGTGGGATCGGCAGCTCGATCAGCGGCTCATAAAGCCGCCAGGCCGCTTCCACCTCGTCGGCGCGGACGAACAGGGTCTGGTCGTTCGTGATGACGTCGTGCAACAGGGTCTCGTAGCCGTCGGGCAGGGGGCCGAATTTCTCCGAGTAGCGGAACTTGAGCGCCTGCCGCTGGAGGTTCATGCCCTGACCGGGCTGCTTGACATCGAAGTAGAGCACGAAGCCCTCGTCCGGCTGCAGCGTCATGACCAGCGTGTTCGAGTGCAGATGGCACCCTTCAAACGTCTGGAACAGCGACACGGGCGGCATCTTGAAGTTGACGATGATCTGCGTCACGCGTTTGCGGAGCCGCTTGCCCGTGCGGAGATAAAACGGGACGCCTTCCCAGCGCCAGTTGTCGATGTGGAGCCGGAGGCCGACGAACGTCTCGGTCTTGGATCCTTTGGCCACGCCGTCTTCCTCGAGGTAGCCGAGGGTCGAGTGGCCGTTGTTCTGGGTGTGGTCGTACTGCCCGAAGATGACGTCGCGCGCGCGGATCGACTTGATCGAGCGGAGCACCTTGACCTTCTCATCGCGGATGGCGTCGGCCTCGAAGGCCGCCGGCGCCTCCATGGCGGTCAGCGTCAGCAGCTGCGTGAGGTGGTTCTGGACCATATCCCGCAGGGCGCCCGACTGGTCGTAGTAGCCGGCGCGCGTCCCGACCCCGAGGTCTTCCGACACGGTGATCTGCACGTTCTCCACGCGGTCGCGATTCCAGACGGATTCGAACATCGGGTTCGAAAACCGGAAGGCGAGCAGGTTCTGCACCGTTTCCTTGCCGAGGTAGTGGTCGATGCGGTAGACCTGCGTCTCCTTGAAGTGCGCATGCACGGTCGCGTTGAGCGCCTGGGCCGACTCGAAGTCGTGTCCGAACGGCTTCTCGATCACGAGGCGCGTCCAGCCGGCGCTCTCGTTCAGGCCGGCTTCGCCGAGCCCGATGATCGTCGACGGGAACGCGGACGGGCCGAGCGCCAGGTAAAAGACGCGGTTTCCGGGTAGGCCATGCCGCTGCTCGACTTCCTCGATCCGCTTGCCGAGCGCCGCGAAATCCTCGGCCGTCCCTTTCTGGATGCTCTGGAAATGCAGGCAATCCTCACACCATTTGCTGACGTACTCGTCCTGCATCCCCAGGAATTCATGCAACGCCGAAGCCGCGAACTCGCGATAGGAGGCGTCGTCGTGGTCGTTGCTTCGGGCCACGCCGAGGATCTGGAATCGATCGCCCAGCTGGTAATTGCCCGCCAGCTGGAACAGGGCCGGCAACAGCTTCCGGCGCATCAGGTCGCCCGTGCCGCCGAAGACGATAAAAAGATGAGGTTCCGCGTGTGCTCCGTTCATGGGAGAGGTGAATCTATGTGAAGAATGTCGGGGCTGAACATGTAACGAGCGGATTTTGTCCGCGGTCGGGCAAGAGGTCATGAGCAGCCGTTGTCCGCGGTCAGGATATGGGTCATGAGCGGCCGTTGTCCGCAGTCAGGCAAAATGTCCTGACCGAGTGCGCAGCACGCTCATCCCCGCCGCAGGCTCCTGACCGCGTTCATAGCACGCTCATCCCCGCCTCAGGCTCCTGACCGCGCGCATAGCACGCTCATCCCCGCCGCAGGCTCCTGACCGCGTGCGCAGCACGCTCATGACCTTACCCTTCAGACTGCCTTCTTGATGCTATGCCCGCCGAACTTATTCCGCATGGCGGAGAGAAGTTTTTCGGTGAAGCCTTCTTCCTCGCGCGAGCGGAGGCGCTGCAGGAGGGCGAGGGTCATGATCGGGGCGGACAGGTCCTGGTCGATCGCTTCGAACACGGTCCAGCGGCCCTCGCCGGAGTCGGTGACGTAGGGCGCGATGTCGTCGAGTTCGGGATTTTCCTCGAGGGCCTCGGCCGTGAGGTCGAGGAGCCAGGAGCGGACGACGCTGCCGTGCTGCCAGATTTTGGCGATCTGGGCGAGGTCGAGCCCGTAGTCGGTGCGCTTGCGCATGAGGGCGAAGCCTTCGGCGAAGGCGGCCATCATGCCGTATTCGATGCCGTTATGGACCATCTTGACGAAGTGCCCGGCCCCGATCGGTCCGACGTGGCCCCAGCCTTTGTCGGCCGCCGGCGCGAGCGATTCGAGGGCCGGCCGGAGCAGGGCGACGGCCGCTTCGCTGCCGCCGACCATCATGCTGTAGCCTTCCTTCAGCCCCCAGACCCCGCCGCTCGTCCCGACATCGACGAAGTGCAGCCCGCGCGCCTCGACGGCTTCGCCGAGCTGCATCGTGCCCTTGAAATTGCTGTTCCCGCCGTCGACGATGAGGTCGCCGGGCGAGAGCCGTTCGGCGAGGGCTTCCACCGTGCTCTCCGTCGCTTTTCCGGCAGGCACCATCACCCATACGACGCGCGGGGCGCTCATCCGGGCGACCACTTCGTCGAGCGTGCGGGCGCCGACGGCGCCGGCGGCTTCGGCTTTGCGGACAGCGTCTTCGTTGAGGTCGAAGGCGACGACATTGTGGCCGTCGTTCAAGAGGCGCACCGTCATATTGGCGCCCATCTTGCCCAGGCCGATCATGGCAATTTGCATGGTTTTTTTGGTGACTTCCATAGGTCTATCGGGGAACGGATTGATGATCATCGTGATGCCGGCCCGCATCGAACACGAGGTGGTCGACGAGGCCGGTGAGAAGCAAGGGGTCGTGTATGAGTTGCTCTGGAGGGAGCAGGTCGGCCTGGATCAGCCGCTCCTTGGTGAAGGGCGTACTGACGGCGACAACAGTCATGCCGGCAGCGATGCCGGCTTCGACGCCGGCGACGGAATCTTCGATGACAAGGCAATGCTCGGGGGGCCGATTCATGTGCCTTGCAACGTGAATATAGATTTCTGGATCCGGCTTGCCGCGTTCGACGTCCTCGCGGGTCGCGATCACATCGAACGCGTCGAACAGGCCCAGCGTCTCGAGGATGCGATGCGTCTGCTCGCGATGCGACATCGTGGCGAGCCCCGTGGCCAGTCCTTTTTCGACCGCACGCCGGAGCACGGCGAGCGTGTGCGGGAAGACGTTGTCGGGGATGATTCGCGGATCCGCCAGGATCTCGTCGTAGATCCGAAGCCGGATCGTGAGGTAGGCGTCCAGCGGCGATGCCACGCCGAGTTCGCCCATGGCGCGCTGCGCGCCGGCTTCCAGCTGGAACCGCCGCATGAGCGCCTCGCCCACCTCGTGCCGGGAGCGCCCGACGACGTCCTCGAAGGCGTCGAAGAACACCTGCTCGTCGATCGGCGTCGCGGAAAGGGTTTGCGCGGCGCGGGCATAGGACTGCGCCTTGAGCCGCTCGGTGTTGACGAGCGTCCCGTCGAGGTCGAAGATGACGGCGGAGAGTTGAGCCATGCGCCTGACGCTCGGCGCGTCGGAGCCAGGGTGAACGCAGGACGATCGCCGGCCTCCCGCGGCTACGGCACGCGAAGGCCTGGCAAAACGCCACGAAAAGGTATCGAGTATAGGTTCGACGGGGGGACGGGAAACTAAAGGGTCGGGGAGGGCGGGGGTTCCGGCGTGCGAGAGATTGCAGCTTTGCGGCCGATGCGCCATATTTACCTTCTCGTTATCAACCAGCTCCTACGATCATGACGCGTTCGGTTTCTACTCTGTGCTGCCTGGTGCTGCTCTGCGCCGGCCTGTTCGTCCCCGCGGCGGTGCGGGCTCAGGAGGTCCCCGACCTCAGTGCCTGGGAGGTTCACGACCTCAACCGCCCCCAGCCGCCCATCGTGCAGACCGGCCCCGGTCTCGCCGCCCCGATCAAGCCGCCGGCGGACGCGGTCGTGCTGTTCGACGGCAAGAGCCTCGACGGGTGGAAGAGCCAGAAGGACGGCAGCACGGCGCCGTGGAAGGTGGAAAACGGGTATTTTGAAGTCGCCCCCAAAACCGGCGGCATCGAGACACGCCAGGGTTTCGGCGACGTGCAGCTGCATGTCGAGTGGGCCAGCCCGAACCCGCCCCGCGGCGAAGGGCAGGACAACGGCAACAGCGGCATCTTTCTGATGAACCGCTACGAGGTGCAGGTGCTGAATTCGTACGGCAACAAGACCTATCCGGACGGGCAGGCGTCGGCGATCTACGGGCAGTATCCGCCGCTCGTGAACGCCTCGCGCGGACCCGGCGAATGGCAGGCGTACGATATCATCTTCCATCGTCCCCGTTTTAACGCCGACGGGACGCTGGCGTCGCCGGCGCGGGCGACGGTCTTTCACAACGGCGTACTCGTGCAGGATAACGTCGTGCTGACGGGTCCGACCGGGCACCACGTCCGTCCGCCCTATGCGATGCACGGGGACCGGGAGCCGATCTCGCTGCAGGATCACGACCATCCCGTCCGATTCCGGAATATCTGGCTGCGGGAACTGGAGTGACGCCGTCGGGCGTCCAAACGATCCATGCGCCACCCTCGAACGGGTGATGGCGCGGCGTACCGGCATTCAGCATCGGGTTTATGGCATCCAGCGTATCGTTACGACATCCCGCCGTACTGGGCGCCGCCGGCATCGCGCTGGTGGCCCTGATCGCCTTTGGGCCGCTCAGGATGTGGCTCCATCGGCCGGAGCCGGTCTCCTTCAACCGCGAAATCCGGCCGATCCTGAACGACAACTGCCTGATGTGTCACGGCGGCGTGCGGCAGTCGGGCGAGTTCAGCCTGCTCTTCGAGGCGGACGCGTTCGAGACGAACAAGTCCGGCAAACCCGCCATCGTCCGGGGCCTCGCGGATTCCAGCGAGATGATCGTGCGGGTGCTCCACGAGGATCCGGAGGAGCGGATGCCGTACGAGCATCCGCCGCTTTCGGAAGACGAGATCGCGCTGCTGCGCCGGTGGATCGACGAGGGCGCGGCGTGGGAGACGCACTGGGCCTACATCGCCCCCGAGCCGGCGGAGCCGCCCTATCCCCGCAACGCCTCGTGGGCGCGCAACGAAGTCGACCGCTTCATCCTGGACCGGCTCGAACGGGAGGGCCTGCGCCCGTCCCCCGAGGCCGACTGCAGCACCCTGCTACGCCGCGCCAGCCTCGACCTCGTCGGGCTGCCGCCCACGCCGGCGGAGACCGACGCCTTCTGCGCCGACCGCGCCCCGGATGCGTTCGAGCGGGCGGTCGACGGCCTCCTCGCGAGCCCGCACTTCGGCGAACGCTGGGCGTCCATGTGGATGGACCTCGCCCGGTACGCCGACTCCAAGGGGTACGAAAAAGACGGTCCCCGGTCGATCTGGAAATACCGCGACTGGCTCATCGACGCGTTTAACGCCGACATGCCGTTCGACCAGTTCACGATCGAACAGCTCGCCGGCGACCTCCTGCCCGACGCCACCGAGTCGCAGCTCATCGCCACGGCGTTTCATCGCAACACGATGAACAACGACGAGGGCGGCACGGACGATGAGGAGTTCCGGACGGCCGCCGTCATCGACCGGGTCAACACCACCTGGGAGGTCTGGATGGGCACCACGATGGCTTGCGTCCAGTGCCACAGCCATCCGTACGACACGTTTCGCCACGAGGACTACTACGCGTTCCTGGCCTTTTTTAACAACACGGCCGACCGCGACCAGCCCGACGAGGAGCCGACCCTGACCACCTTCGCCGACAGCCTGCTGCCCCGGCTCGGCGCGCTGATCGATGCGGTGACGGCGGCGGAAGGCACCGCGCCGGCGCCCGCGCGCGCCACGTGGGATGTGCGCCGCGACCGGGCGCTGTTTCCCGGCGGCCGGCTCCTGGCCGGCGTGGCCGATTCGTCCAGCGGCGTCTCGGCCGATGGCCAGCGCATCGGCTCGGTGAAGCACGGCGGTTTTGTGCTGTTCGAGGATGTCGACCTCACGAACAAGGACGCGCTGTCGATCCGGTTCTCGTCCGCCGCCCTGGGCGGCTTTGTCGACGTGCGTCTCGACCGCCCCGACGGGCCGTCGATCGGGCGCATCGGGCTCGAGCCGACCAACGGCTGGGAGAACTACGAGACGCTGCGCGCGCCCGTCAAGCCGGTCGAGGGCCGGCACGATGTCTATTTCCGCTTCGAACGGCGGGGCGACGGCAGCCTGTTCAACATCCACTGGTTCTATTTCCACGACGCGCTGGATCTGACGCCGGCGGAGAAGGCGTCCCTGCTTGCCAACCGGGCGGCGCTGGAGGCCATCGAGCCCGAGACCCGCACGCCGATCCTGCGCGAGCTGGAAGGCGATGCGCGGCGCACGACGCACGTCTTCAACCGCGGCAACTGGCTGGATCCGGGCGAGGCGGTGGAGCCGGCGGTGCCCGGGTCGCTGCCGGCGCTCGCTTTCGATCAGCCAAAAAACCGCCTGGGCCTCGCCCGCTGGATCGTGGGTGAGGAGAACCCGCTGACGAGCCGGGTCATCGTGAACCGGTTCTGGGAGCAGCTGTTCGGCTACGGTCTGGTGGCGACGGTGGAGGATTTCGGGAGCCAGGGCGATGACCCGAGCCATCCGGCCTTGCTGGACTGGCTCGCGCTGGCGTTCATGCACGATCTGGATTGGAGCGTCAAATCGCTGCTTAAGGAGATCGTGACGTCGGCCACGTATCGCCAGAGTTCGGACGTCTCGCCGGCGCTGCTGGCGGAGGACCCGCAGAACCGCCTCCTCGCGCGCGGCCCCCGCGTGCGGCTCTCCGCGGAGCAGATCCGCGACGAGGCGCTCTTCGTGAGCGGACTCCTCAATCCCGCCATCGGCGGCCCCAGCGTGTTTCCCTATCAGCCCGACGGCATCTGGCACGTGCCCTACAGCAGCGAAAAGTGGGTGACGGATACGGATGGCGACCAGTATCGGCGCGGGCTCTATACCTACTGGCGCCGCTCGAGTCCGTACCCGTCCATGATCGCGTTCGACAGCCCGAGCCGCGAGTTTTGCGTCTCGCGCCGCATCAGCACGAATACGCCGCTGCAGGCGCTGGTGACGCTCAACGACCCGGTTTATGTGGAGGCGGCCGAGCATCTGGCCGGCCGGATGAAGAACGAGGGCGGCGCGACGCTCGAGGCGCGGCTGCGCCACGGCTACCGGCTGGCCCTCGCCCGCGATCCGATGCCCGAGGAACTCGCCGTGCTCGTGGAGCTCTATAAAGATGCGTACTTCGAGTACGACGCCCCGCCGGCCGACGGCCCGGTGGAGGTCGGCCCCGACCGCCGTCCCGAAAATCCGGAAGACGCCTCGCTGACCGTCGTCGCCAACGCCATCCTCAATCTGGATGCGTTTGTCACGAAGTCCTGAGGCTGGATCCCGTATCCAGCGTCCTTCCCCACACGCCTCGCCCATCCAACCGCCACCATGAGCATTCCTGACGAAGCGCGCCATGCCTATTATGAATTCGTGACGCGCCGGCATTTCCTGCGCAGCTGCACGACCGGCCTGGGCGCGGCGGCGTTGTCGTCGTTGCTCGGGGGCGCGATCGGCGCCATGCCCGGAGCGGGCGTCGCATCGGACGACCCGCTGGCGCCGCGTATGCCGCATTTTCCCGGGAAGGCGAAACACGTCATCTTTCTGCACATGGCCGGCGCCCCGTCGCAGCTGGAGCTGTTCGATTACAAACCCGACCTGGCGAAGCTCAACGGCCAGCTTTGTCCGCCGTCGCTGCTGGAGGGCAAACGCTTCGCCTTCATCAAGGGGGTGCCGAAGATGCTGGGGCCCCAGGCCGACTTCGCGCGGCATGGCGAGTCGGGCGCCTGGATCTCGAACCGGCTGCCGCACCTCCAGACCGTCGCCGACGAGCTGACGTTCATGAAGGCGATGTACACGGATCAGTTCAACCATGCGCCGGCGCAGCTGCTGCTGCATACCGGCACCCCGCGCATGGGGCGGCCGAGCATGGGGGCGTGGATCACCTACGGCCTCGGCTCCGAAAACGCGAACCTGCCCGGTTATGTCGTGCTGGTATCGGGCGCCAACGACCCCGACGCCGGCAAGAGCGCCTGGGGCAGCGGTTTCCTGCCGAGCGTGTTCCAGGGCGTCCAGTGCCGTTCCGAGGGCGATCCGGTGCTGTTTCTGTCGGACCCGGACCCGATGAGCCGCGACCTCCGCCGGCGCTCCATCGATGCGATCAACAAGATCAATACGATGCAGCACGAGCAGGTGGGGGATCCCGAGATCCTCACCCGGATCTCCCAGTACGAGATGGCTTTCCGCATGCAGATGTCGGTTCCGGAAGCCATGGACATCGGCGAGGAGCCGGCGTATATCCACGAGATGTACGGCACGGAACCCGGCAAGGCGTCGTATGCCAACAACTGCCTGCTCGCGCGCCGGCTCGTGGAACGCGGCGTCCGCTTCGTCCAGCTGTTTCACTGGGGATGGGATGCCCACGGCGCCGGCAAGAGCGAGGCGCTCCTGCACGGGTTCATCGACCGGTGCAACGAAACCGACCGCGCGACGACGGCGCTGCTGCTGGACCTCAAGCAGCGCGGCCTGCTCGATCAGACCATCATCGTGTGGGGCGGCGAGTTCGGCCGCACGCCGATGCTCGAAAATCGCACCGGCCAGGACAACCCGTACGTCGGGCGCGACCATCAGGGTGATGCCTTTACGATGTGGGCTGCCGGCGGCGGGTTCAAGGGCGGCTACACCCACGGCGAAACCGACGAGATCGGCTATGCCGGCGTCTCTGGCCGGATGAGCATCCACGACCTTCAGGCTACCGTGCTCAACCAGCTCGGGTTCGACCACACGAAGCTGACCTACCACTTCCAGGGGCGCGACTTCCGGCTGACGGATGTCGACGGGGAAGTCGTTCGCGATCTGCTCGCCTGACGCCCTCGAACCCCTGGCACGACCATCGCGCCTGTCATTCATTCATCCCGGATACCTTTATGCGAACCATCCTGTTCATGCTGCTCGCCCTAGTAAGCCTCCGCTGTGCCCAGCAGGAGGAATCGGCCGCGCCGCCTCCGCCTCCATCGTCGCCTGCCGTGGTGGGCGAGATGACGGTGAAGGAGTTCGATGCGCTTCGTCAGCAGGGCAGCGCGCCGTTTTTGCTGGACGTGCGCAACCCGGAGGAAGTCGAGATCGCCTCCATGGGCGCCGACCTGCTGATCCCGCTGGGGGAGCTGCCGGCCCGCATGGGCGAGCTTGCGGCCTACCGCGACCAGCCCATCGTGGTGCACTGCCGCACCGGCCGGCGTTCCGCGCAGGCTGCGCAGGAGCTGGTCGATGCCGGCTTTACCCACGTGATAAACCTCAAGGGGGGCATCCAGGCCTGGAGCCAGGAGATCGACCCGACCGTTCCCCAGTATTGATCGCGCCGGCCCTCGCCGACGCGTACGCAGACCCTCACCCATCATCCTGCCCGAACCCATGCGAACGCTCCTTCTTCTTCTGATAGCCAGTTTATCGCTGAATTGCGCCAACGAACCCATTCCGGCGCAGGCGCAAGAGACCTCGGCCGATGTGGTCGCCTTCACCAACGTCCGCGTCGCGCCGATGGATGCCGAACGCATCCTCGACGACCAGACGGTGATCGTGCGGGGAGAACGGATCGTGGCGATGGGGCCGGCGAATGAGGTCGACGTGCCCGAGGGCGCGACGCGGATCGACGGGCGCGGCAAGTACCTGATGCCGGGCCTCGCCGAAATGCACGGGCACATCCCGCCGCCGTCCGACCCGCAGGCGTATACCGATGCCGTGCTGTTCATGTATGTCGCCAACGGCATCACGACGGTGCGCGGCATGCTGGGGCACGACGGGCAGCTCGAGATCCGCCGCAAGGCGAACGCCGGCGAAATCGTTGCGCCGACCCTCTACCTGGCGGGGCCGAGCTTCAACGGCAATGCCATCAATTCGCCGGCCGAGGCCGAGGCGAAGGTCCGCCAGCAGAAGATGGAAGGATGGGATCTGCTCAAGGTGCATCCCGGCCTGACGCGCGCCGAATACGACGCCATGGCGGAAACCGCCCATGAAGTCGGCATCCGGTTCGGCGGGCACGTGCCGGACGACGTGGGGCTGGCGCACGCAATCGAGATGGGGCAGGAGACGTTCGACCACATCGACGGCTACACGATCTTCATGAACGCCACGGACCGGCCGGTCACCAACGAAAAGCTGGCGGAGGCCGTCCGGCTCACGGTGGAGTCCGGTGCCTGGGTGATCCCCACCATGGTGCTGTGGGAGTCCATCTACGGCGTGCCCGACATGGAGAAGATGCGCAACCTCCCCGAGTTGAAATACATGCCGGCGTCCATGGTGGAAAGCTGGATCACCGGCGTGGAACGCCGGCCTCCTGAAACCGGCCTTCGACCACGCGGCGGCGACACCTACATCGCCAACCGCATGAAGCTGCTGGCCGCGCTCCACAGGCAGCACCCGCATCCTCATGGGCACCGGCGCCCGCAGATCTTCAGCGTGCCGGGCCCTGGTTGCACAACGAGCTGGAGCGGATGGTGGAAGCCGGCATGTCGCCTTATGCGATCTACCGCACCGGCACGGCGCAGGTCGGGGAGTACTTCCGGGAGCAGGACACCTTCGGCCTCGTCGCACCGGGGCATCAGGCCGATCGGTGCTGCTCTCATCGGTCGAATCCGTTCGGCGGCAGTACGGCACCTCCATGACCGCGCCGGCGGCGATGGTGCCAGGGCCGCTGGTTGTCCGAAGAGATGATCCAGCAGCAGCTCGATACGATCGAACGCACAGGTGGTCAGGTGCGTGAAGGTTGCGCGGAGGGTGAAATTGGTAACGTTGGCTTAACACGGGGAGGCGCGAGGCTGGCGCTGTTTCGTCGTGGAGTAACCCCATCGGTCTCCGGCTCTCGCTATGACCGAATATTACCTGGTTTTTCGTAGGGGTGCTGCTCATCTGGCAGTGCTCGATCTCGTGGTTGGCGTCAGTAACAGCCGCCGTCAATTTCCTGAACTCGGCCATCGGATCGCGCGTCGCCGCGGCGCGAACGATCCTGATCGTCGCGAGCGTCGGTGTGTTCATCGGGGCGAGTTTTTCGGCGGCCTCATGGAGGTGGCGCGCAGCGGCATCTTCAATCCCAGCACTTCGCTTCGCGGAGGTCATCGTCATCTTCGCCGCGGTCATGCTGGCGGATATCGTGTTGCTCGATATGTTCAACACGAGATGGGGCAGGAGACGTTCGACCACATCGACGGCTACACGATCTTCATGAACGCGACGGACCGGCCGGTCACCGACGAGAAGCTGGCGGAGGCTGTCCGGCTCACGGTGGAGTCCGGGTCCTGGGTGATCCCCACGATGGTGCTGTGGGAGTCCATCTACGGCGTGCCCGACATGGAGAAGATGCGCAACCTCCCCGAGTTGAAATACATGCCGGCGTCCATGGTGGAGAGCTGGATCACCGGCGTGGAGCGCCGGCTCGCGAACCCGGCCTTCGACCAGGCGGCGGCGACGCACCGCATCGCCAACCGCATGAAGCTGCTGGCCGCGCTCCACGAGGCCGACGCCCGCATCCTCATGGGCACCGACGCCCCGCAGATCTTCAGCGTGCCGGGCTTCTCGCTGCACAACGAGCTGGAGCGGATGGCGGAAGCCGGCATGTCGCCCTATGCGATCTACCGCACCGGCACGGCGCGGGTCGGGGAGTACTTCCGGGAGCAGGACACCTTCGGCCTCGTCGCGCCGGGGCATCGGGCCGATCTGGTGCTCGTCAATCAGAACCCGTTTGACGACGTGCGGCACCTCCGCGACCGCGCCGGCGTGATGGTGCGCGGCCGCTGGTTGTCTGAAGAGATGATCCAGCAGCAGCTCGACACGATCGAACGCACGGTCGGTCGGGGTGCGTGAAGGTTGCGCGGAGGGTGAAATTGGTAACGTTGGCTTAACACAGAGAGGCGCGAGGCTGGCGTAATTTCGTCGTGGAGTAACCCCATCGATTGCTCCGGCTCTCGCTATGACCGAATATTACCTGGTTTTCGTAGGGGTGCTGCTCATCCTGGCAGTGCTCGATCTCGTGGTTGGCGTCAGTAACGACGCCGTCAATTTCCTGAACTCGGCCATCGGATCGCGCGTCGCCACGGCGCGAACGATCCTGATCGTCGCGAGCGTCGGCGTGTTCATCGGGGCGAGTTTTTCGAGCGGCCTCATGGAGGTGGCGCGCAGCGGCATCTTCAATCCCCAGCACTTCACTTTCGCGGAGGTCATCGTCATCTTCGCCGCGGTCATGCTGGCGGATATCGTGTTGCTCGATATGTTCAACACGATGGGGATGCCGACGTCCACCACCGTCTCGATCGTCTTCGAGCTGCTCGGGGCCGCTTTCGCGGTGTCGCTGTTCAAGATCGCCGCTTCCGGCGGCGGATCGGATGCCCTGGCCCTGTACATCAATTCGGGTCGCGCCCTGGGCATCGTGTCCGGGATCTTCGTGTCCGTGGGGATCGCGTTCGTAACCGGACTCCTCGCCCAGTACCTCTCGAGGCTGCTCTTCAGCTTTCAGTACGAAAAGCGCCTCCCGTATGTCGGCGGGTTATGGGCCGGCCTGTCGCTGACGGGCGTGTGTTACTTCCTGCTCATGAAGGGCTTCAAGGGCGCCTCGTTCGTGAGCGACAGCTTCCTGGCCTGGGTGAATACGCACACGTGGTCGCTTCTGATCGGGATGTTCGTCGTGTTCACGATCGGGATGCAGCTGCTGTTCTGGATGAAAGTGAACGGACTGCGCGTCGTCGTGCTGACCGGGATGTTCGCGCTGGCGATGGCCTTCGCGGGCAACGACCTCGTCAACTTTATCGGCGTGCCGATCGCGGGTCTGGAATCGTTTATCGCCTGGAACCAGTCGGGCGTCGCGGCGGACGCTTTTCTGATGGATAGCCTGCAGCAGCCGGTGCGGACCAACACCTGGCTGTTGCTGACGGCCGGCCTCGTGATGGTGCTCACGCTGTGGTTCTCGCGGAAGGCGCGGACCGTGACGGAGACCGAGGTGAGCCTCGGCCGTCAGGGCGAAGGCGTCGAGCGGTTTGCGCCCAACCCCATCGCCCGTTCGATCGTCCGTGGGGCCCGCGAGATCGCCGGCTTCTTCTCGGCGCTGATCCCCGGGGTGCTGCGCCGCCGCATCGACCGCAACTTCGAGCGCCCGGCCGGCACGGACGATCCGGATGCGCCGGCGTTCGACCTCGTGCGCGCGTCGGTCAACCTGACCCTCGCGAGCATCCTGATCGCCATGGCCACCTCGCTCAAGCTGCCGCTGTCGACCACCTATGTCACCTTCATGGTGGCGATGGGCGCTTCGCTGGCAGACCGGGCCTGGGATCGCGATACCGCGGTGTTTCGCGTTTCGGGCGTTCTGAACGTGATCGGCGGATGGCTCATCACGGCGGTCGTCGCGCTCCTCGTAGCGGGTCTCTTCGCGTTCGTACTGCACTACGGCGGGATGTTCGGACTGGTGGGGCTCATCGCGCTGGCGGGCTTCATGATCTGGCGGAGCAACATCCTCCACCGCGAGCGGGAAGAGGAAGCCGTCGAGCGGCGGTCGGTCTATGCCCGCGAGTCGCTGCCGGTGGAACAGGTCTTCAAGGAAACCGGCGAACACATCGTCGAGGTGCTCGATCAGATGGCCGGCGCACTCCAGCATGCCCTGACCGGGCTCGTCAAGGAAGACAGCGGCCTGCTCAAAAAGACCGACAAGAAGATCAAGCGACTCATCGAACGAAACGAGGGGTTGGGCGACACGCTGCCGCAATACATCCGCCGGGTCGAAGAGGAGGAGACGTCGGGCAGCAAAGCGTACATCGCGGTCTACGACTACCTGAGCGACATGCTGCGTTCGTGCCGCTCCATCGTCTATTCCTGTAGAACCCACATCGACAACAGCCACAAGCCGCTGTCCAACAACCAGCATGCGGACCTGGACAACCTTTTCGGCCAGACCATCGGCTATCTGCATGAGTTGAAGGATTGCATCGCGCGCGGCGAGTGGACCCACGCGGAGCATCTGGTGACGCGCAAGGACGAAGTGCTGGCGGTCGTGGAGCTGGGTGTGGAACGGCAGGTTGCCGGCATCAAGGCGCGTAAGTACAACGAGATCAACACGGGGCTCTACTTTACGCTCTTGCTCGAGACGAAGGACTTCGTGCTGGTGTCCGGCCGGCTGCTGGGCTTCTTCGAGAGCCGCACCAACGGCGAGGAGCCTTCCCTCATCGCCCAGCCCGTCGCCTGACGCAACGCCTTGCGGCGCCGGACTTGAACAAGACGCGGCGCGGTCCGTAGGTTCGGGGCATACCTACCGCCTCCATGGAGCCTGCGTCCACCCTCGAATCAACCGACTCTGCCCCCTCGCGCCCGATGTTATGGCGCGTCGGGCTTCGCCGCGTGGCGAAAGGACTCGCCTGGGCCGGCGTGGTTCTTTTTCTGGCGAGCCTCTTCTGGGTCCTGCTCTATCGTTTCGTCGACCCGCCCTTTACGTTCCTGATGATACGTGACACGCTGCGCGGCAAGACGGTCGACAGCCGGGATCTGCGTATACGGACGGTGAACCGCGCGCTGCCCCTGGCCGTCGTCACAGCCGAAGATCAGCGTTTCTGCCTCCACAACGGATTCGACTGGGAGGCCATCGAGAAAGCACGCGACTTCAACGAGCGGAGCGACCGGGTTCGCGGGGCCTCGACGATCTCGATGCAGACGGCCAAAAACGCCTTTCTCTGGCCGGGGCGCACGTGGGTGCGCAAGGGCGTGGAGGCCTATTTTACCGTGCTGATCGAGCTGTTCTGGCCGAAATGGCGCATCATGGAGGTGTACCTCAACATCGCCGAGTGGGGCGACGGCCTGTTCGGGGCCGAAGCGGCGGCGCAGCACTACTTCGGCAAGTCGGCGGCCCAGCTCAGTCGCTACGAGGCGGCCCTGCTGGCGGCGGCCCTGCCTTCGCCGCTCACTTCCAATCCGGGGCGTCCCTCGGGCTACCTCGGCCGGCGCGCCTCCGGCATCGTGGCGCAGATGGACGATGTAGAGGCGTTCGCGGCGTGTCTGGTGCGGTGATTGCGTCGTGATTAGCGAACAAGGAATTCCGATTTGCGAGGTATTGAGCCCATCACCGTGTATCAACCTTTGACCAACAATCGCATATGAGAGCCGCCTGGTATGAACGACAAGGACCTGCCGCCGACGTGCTGGTGATCGGTGATATGCCGGATCCTCTGCCTGGCGCAGGCGAGGTGCGCATCCGGGTGGCCGCTTCCGGCATCAATCCCGGTGACGTGAAGAAGCGCCAGGATACATTTGGCGTGGGGATGCCGTATCCGCGCGTGATTCCTCACAGCGATGGGGCCGGCACCATCGACCAGGTCGGCACGGATGTGCCGGCGGCGCGCGTCGGCGAGCGCGTATGGTGTTTTGGCGCGCAAAGTTATCGCCCGTTCGGGACCGCCGCGGAGTATGTCATCGTGCCGGCCGATCAAGCGATTCCGCTTCCCGCACGGGTTTCCTTCGAGCAGGGGGCGTGTCTGGGTATTCCCGGCATCACGGCCCATCGCGCCGTCTTCGCGGCCGGGCCGGTCGAGGGCCGAACCGTGCTGGTGCAGGGTGGAGCGGGCGCGGTGGGCCAGTGCGCGGTCGCTCTCGCCAGGCATGCGGGAGCCCGCGTCATCGCGACCGTTCGGTCGGAGCATGATGAGACCGTCGCGCAACGGGCAGGCGCGCACGCATTCGTACGCACCGACGGCCGCCCTGCCGGCGAAGTGGTCGAGCACATCGGGCGACTTGCGCCGGATGGGGTCAACCACGTGATCGAGGTCGCCTTCCACGCCAACATCGCGATCGACGAGCAACTGCTTGCGCTGGGTGGCTCCATCGCCACCTATGCCACGGGCGACCCCGCGCCGGCAATCCCGTTCTGGCCGCTGGTTTTCAAAAACATCAGCGTGTTCTTTCTCGGGAGCGACGACTTTCCGGCTGAAGCGAAGGCAGCGGCAGCGCGCGGGTTGAACGAGGCGCTGGAGGCCGGGTGGCCGGGTTTTGAGATCGGGAGCGTGTTTACGTTGGAGGCCGTCGCCGCAGCACATGAGGCCGTCGAGAAGGGACGAGAACCCGGACGGATACTGGTGAAACTCTTATGATTAGTGAACAAGGATTAGCGAACAAGGAGGGGGGATTTGTGGGCGCTTTTCCTACTCACAAATCGCTAATCCTTGTTCGCTAATCGCTAATCGCTAATCCCTGATCGCTAATCCCTGATCGCTAATCCCTGATCAATTCTCCACGATCCGCACGCCGCCGCCGGAGCTGCGGAGGGTGAGGAGGGGGCCGCCCCCGTTGATTTCGCCCTGAAGCTTGTCGCGCTTGATTTCGCCGCGGACCGAGACGGCGAGATCGGATTTCACGGAGCCGCCCGAGGATTGGGCGTCCAGCGTCGCGCGGACGTTGTCATCCATGCGGAGGGTGACGGAGCCGCCGGAGGTGCGCAGGTTCATGTCCTGCGCCGGCTGGCCGATGATCTCTGCGACGATGCTGCCGCCGGAGGTCGTGGCGTTGACGGCGCCGGCGATTTCCATCATGCGGATCGAGCCGCCGGAGGTCTGGCAGTCGACATCCCCGTCGGCGCGTTCGACCGTGATCGAGCCGCCGGAGGTCTGGCAGTCGACCGGGCCGCCGGCGTTGGCGACCTTGATGCTGCCGCCCGAGGTCCGCAGCTTGCTGCGCTCGCCGAGGCCGTTCGCCTCGATCGAGCCGCCGCTGGTGCGGGCGTCGACGATGCCGCCGATGTTCTTCAACACGAGCGAGCCGCCCGAGGTGTGGAGCAGCGCTTCGCCGTCGATGTCGGCCACCTGAATGCTGCCGCCGGCGGTCTTGAGGTCGACGTCGATATCGGACGGCACCTCGATTTCGTAGCGGACCTGCAGGCTGCGATTGCCCCAGCCCCGCCAGTTGCGCGGACGGTCGTAGCGACCGATGATCTCGACGCCGCGGCTGGAGGCGTCGAACTCGACCGTGAATTTATCGAACTGCTCCTCCGCGTCCCGTTCGCTGCCTCCGTTCATGCCCTTCACGATGCGGACGATCACTTCGCTGCCTTTCGAGCCTTCGACGATCATGGAGCCGAGGTCCGAATCGATCGTCAGCGTGCTGTTGCGTCCGACGTCGAAGCGCTGTTCGATGACTTCGTCGTGATCGAAGCGCTGCTGCGCCAGGGCGGTGTTGAGGCCGGCTACGAAGAGAAGGAGGCCGGCGAGAGAGGCAAAGCGTAAGCGTGCCATGATGCGAAGGTGCTGGTTTAAAAAAGGAAGGATGATGGATCAGACGGAAGGGAGGCGAAAGAGGTTACAGCGAAGCGCGAACGGGGAGAAACTCTGAGGGGATTGACGGTAGAAGGATGAAGGTTTTACGTTCAACGGAGGACGCCATGCTCACACAGGAAGAACGCGAACGCTACAGTCGGCACCTCATCCTTCCGGATGTCGGCGAGGCGGGCCAGGAGAAGCTCAAGGCGGCTTCGGTGCTGCTGGTGGGCGCCGGCGGCCTCGGCGCCCCGCTCGCGCTCTACCTCGCGGCGGCCGGCGTGGGGCGGATCGGGCTGGTGGATTTTGATACCGTCGATGCCACCAACCTGCAGCGGCAGGTGCTGTATGGGCAGCAGGACGTCGGCCGGCGCAAGCTCGATGCCGCCGCCGAACGGCTGGCGGACCTCAACCCGCATATCCGGATCGAACGCCACCCGGTCCACCTGACCAGCGAAAACGCGCTCGACCTCATCCGCCGGTACGATGTCGTGGCGGACGGGACCGACAATTTTCCTACCCGCTACCTCGTCAACGACGCCTGTGTGCTGACCGGTACACCCAACGCCTACGGCTCCATCTTCCGGTTCGAGGGGCAGGTCTCGGTTTTTGCCGCCGAAGGCGGGCCGTGTTACCGGTGCATCTTCCCCGAGCCGCCGCCGCCCGGCCTGGTGCCGTCGTGCGCCGAGGGCGGGGTGCTGGGCGTGCTGCCGGGCATGGTCGGGACGATGCAGGCCAACGAAGTGATCAAGCTGATCCTGGGCATCGGCGAGCCGCTCATCGGCCGGCTCATGCTGGTGGATGCGCTATCGATGAAGGTTCGCGAGTGGAAGGTGCGGCGCGACCCGGAGTGCCCCGTCTGCGGCGACCATCCCACCCAGACGACCCTTATCGATTACGATGCGTTTTGCGGGATCCCGCCGGCAGGCGCCGTCGCCGAGATCACCGTGCAGGAGCTGCACGCGCGCCGGCAAGACGGCGAGGCCCCATTCCTGCTGGACGTCCGCAACCCCGCCGAAGCCGAAGCCGCCAGCATGGGCGCCGATCTCCTGATCCCGCTGGGGGAACTGGCGATGCGCCTCGAGGAGCTGGAAGCCTACCGCCATCAAGCCGTGGTTATCCACTGCCGCTCGGGAGCCCGGTCGGCCCAGGCGGCGCAACTCCTCGTTGACGCCGGCTTCACCCGGGTCTCGAACCTCAAGGGCGGCATCATCGCGTGGAGCAAGGAGGTGGACCCGTCGGTGCCGGCGTACTGATGGGGGACGTTGCGCGGGTAAGCGTGGCGATCTAGGGATGCAGGATACACGATGCAGGATGTTTACCGAATAACCGTGCGTTTGATCGGTGATCCTGCATCCCCTTATCCTGCATCGGAAGACCTGAGGTTATGGTGCGTAAAATCGAGGATCGCGTTTGACGATCACGGTTTGACGTTCAGGCGGACTGCCGGTATGCCTCAGCGACGCCGCGTAGTACCGAATTTGTCGTACACGTCGTAGTTTGGCGATCCAGACACTCCCAGCCACGCACCCGCCCCGACCATGCACGCCCCGTCCCGCCTCGCCTTTTTTCTTCTGGTCCTGTTTCTCGCCCCGCTGTCGCTCCGCGCGCAGCAGATGCCGGTCGCCGCGCCGGAGGAGCTCGGTTTTTCGACACAGCGCCTGGAGCGGCTGACGGATGTCCTGCAGGGCTATGTCGATCGGGGCCAGATGTCCGGATCGGTCGTGCTTGTGGCCCGGCACGGGCAGATCGCCTACCTCAAGGCCTTCGGGCAGCGCGATGTGGAGTCCAGCGCCCCGATGCCGGAGGATGCGATCTTCCGGATCGCGTCCCAGTCGAAGGCGACGGTCAGCGTCGCCATCATGATGCTCCAGGAAGAGGGGAAGCTGCTCATCAGCGACCCGGTCAGCACCTACATCCCCGAGTTCGCGAACACGACGGTGGCGGTGCCAAAGGAAGGCGGCGGCTACGACGTGGTGCCGGCGAAGCGCCCGATCACGCTCCGCGACCTGCTTACGCACACGGCCGGCATCGGCTACGGCGGCGGGCCGGCGGCAGATCAATGGAAGGAGGCCGGCATCCAGGGCTGGTATTTCGCCGATCGCGACGAGCCGGTCGGGGCGACCGTCGCACGGATGGGCGCGCTGCCGATGGACGCGCAGCCCGGTGAGCGTTTTGTCTACGGCTACAATACGGACATCCTCGGCGCGGTGGTCGAGAAGGCCTCGGGCATGCCACTCGACGCGTTTCTGCGCGAACGCCTGTTCGAGCCGCTGGGGATGAACGACACGCATTTTTATCTCCCGACGAACAAGACCGGCCGCCTCGCAACGGTCTATTCGTCGAAGGAGGATGGTTCGGGGATCGAAAAGGCGCCGGATCCGGGGCACATGGTGGGGCAGGGGATGTACGTCAAGGGCCCGCGCAAGAGCTTCAGCGGCGGCGCCGGCCTGCTCTCGACCGCCCGCGACTACGCGGCCTTTCTGCAGATGATGCTCGACGGCGGCGTGGGCAACGGGCACCGCATCCTCTCGCCGAAGAGCGTCGAGTTGATGACGGTGAGCCACCTGCGCGACATCCCCTACGGCACGCCCGGCGTGGGCTTCGGGCTCGGGTTTTCGGTGCTGGAGGATCTGGGGGATCGCGGGACGCCGGGTACGCTCGGCGAGTTCGGATGGGGCGGGGCGTACCATTCGACGTACTGGGTCGACCCGAAGGAGGATCTCGTGGTGGTGTATTTCACCCAGCTCATCCCGGCGCGCCAGATCGACGATCACGACAAGCTCCGTGTCGCGATTTACCAGGCGTTGCTTGAATGACGCGGGTTCGAATGGATGGCGTCGGGTTCGAATGGATGGCGTCGGGTTCGGATGGATGGGGTTGGGTTCGAATAGATGGCATCGGGTTCGAATGGATGGTGTCGGGTTCGAATGGATGGTGTCGGGTTCGAATGGATGGTGTCGGGTTTCGGTCCCTGTTGGGGACCTTAACCCGACCTACGGTTTTGGGGAACGGGGTGCGATGGTCTCGGCGACGCGGAGGGCCTGGGCGGCGATGGTGAGGGCGGGGTTCATGGCGGCGGAGGACGGAAAAAACGAGGCGTCCATCACGTAGAGGTTGTCGAGGTCGTACGCCTTGCAGTAGGGATCCAGGACGGCGGTGGCGGGATCGGCGCCGAAGCGGGCGGTGCCGCACTGGTGCGAGTTGGTGGCGATGCCCATCTCCTCGATGAAGACGAACGGATAGCCGGCATCCTTGAGCATCGTCGTGGCGGCTTCCTGGAGTTTTTTGTGGGCGACGAGGTTGTTCGCCTTCCAGTGAATCCGAATCCCGCCGGCCGGCGTCACCTCGACGCGGTTCGCCGGGTCGGGGAGGTCCTCGGACATCACCCACCAGTCGATGCTCCGGTCCGTCATCATCTTGAGGGCGAAGCGCGGCACGTGGGGTTTGACGGGCGCGATCATCGCCGGCTGCACCTTGCCCACCAGCTGGAGGTTGCCCATCGGGTAGGGGAAGCCCGGACTGCTGAGGTAGAAGTCGTTTATCGCCAGCGTTTTCTGGAAGACGACGTCGTTGCGCCGGCGCGGGTCGATCGCCACTAGGCCGGCGTTGTTGTGCACCATGTAGTTGCGCCCGACGAGTCCGGAGCTGTTCGCCAGCCCGTTCGGATGCGCGCCATTGGCCGAGCGCAGCAGCAGCGCCGCCGAATTCACGGCCCCGCACGCGACGACGACGGTGCCGGCCGTCACGGTGTCCACCGCGCCGTCCCGTTCCACTTCGATCCCCGTCACCACCCGGCCGGATGCGTCGGTGAGCAGCCGGCGCGCCCTGGCGCGGGTCCATAACGTCACGTTCGGACGTTCCAGCGCGGGGCGGACGCACCGGGTGTCGGCGTCGCTTTTGGCGAGGACCTGGCAGGGGAAGCCGTCGCAGGTCTTGCATCGGATGCAGCGTCCGCCGGGGCGCAGGTCGATCCCCATAGGGTAATAAAACGGGTGGAGGCCCTGACGCCGGAGCCGAGCGGACAGGTCGGCGATGTACGGCTCGTGGGGGATGGGGGAATGCGGATACGGCCCGGAGCGCGGCGGCTCGGTCGGGTCGCCGCCGGCTTCGCCATGCACCCCAAAGATCCGCTCGGCCTCGGCATAATAGGGCTCCAGTTCGTCGTACGTGACGGGCCACGCCGGCGAGGTGCCGCCCTCGTGCTCCAGCGCCTCGAAATCCTCCTTCCGGAATCGCGGCAGGGCCGCGCCGTACACCTTGGTATTCCCGCCGACGTAGTAGTGGATGCCGGGGCGATAGGCGTTGCCGGCAGCGTCTTCCCAGGTCTCGGTGGTCTTGTACCGGCTCCGGAAATACGCGGCTTCGGGGTCCCAGTTTTCCGGCTCCTGCGGGAGGTAGTCTCCCCGTTCGATCAGGAGGATCGACAGGCCGGCGTCGCGGAGCGCATAGGCCAGCGTCCCGCCGCCGGCGCCGGTGCCGATGATGGCGATATCGTAGGAAGGCATGGGCGGGTACGGGGGGTGTGTGGACGAATCCGATCAGCGGACCGCTGCGTCACAGATCGCCGCGTTTCATGGCGTCCACGGCGAAGTGAGCCGCTCGCGCGGAGAGCGCCATGTAGGTCAGCGAGGGGTTCTGGCACGCCGAGGACGTCATGCAGGCGCCGTCGGTCACGAACAGGTTCGGGACGTCGTGTGTCTGGTTGTTGCCGTTGAGCACGGAGGTCTTCGGGTCGCGGCCCATCCGCGCGGACCCCATCTCGTGGTTGCCGAAACCGGGCGGACTTTCGTTTTCATAGGTGCGGATGTTTTTCGCGCCGGCGGCCTCCAGCATCTCGCCGGCCGTGGCGAGGATATCCTTGCGCATGGCGCGCTCGTTTTCCCCGCGCGTCACATTCAGCCGCAGGATGGGCATGCCCCAGGCGTCGACCGTGTCCGGGTCGAGCCGGCAGTGGTTGTCGTAGTTCGGGAGCGTCTCGCCGAAGCCGCCCAGGCCAAGCTGCCAGGGGCCCGGGTCGCGCAGGGCGTGTTTAAAATCGGCCCCGAAGCCCGGCATCGATCGGCCGCGCGACCAGCTGGACCGCGACGCGCTGCCCTGAAAGCCGAACCCGCGGAGGTAGTCGGACCGGCGCGTCGCCCGGTTGACGTTGCGGAAGCGCGGGACGTAGACGCCGTTCGGGCGGTTGCCGTAGTAGTAGCGATCCTCGTAGCCCTCGATCTGTCCGGACGCGCCGAGGTGGGCATGATGATCCAGTAGATAGTGCCCGAGCACGCCGCTCGAGTTGGCGATGCCGTTCGGGAATGTGCGCGAGGTGGAGTTGAGCATGATCTGCGCCGTGCCGAGGGTGGAGGCGCAGAGAAAGACGAGCCGGCCCGAGACCTCGGTCATCTCCTTTGTGTTGGCATCGATGACGCGCACGCCCGTCGCCCGGTTGGTGCCGGCGTCGTAGATGACGCTGTGGACGACGCTGTCCGGGCGCAGCGTCAGGTTGCCTGTCGCCATCGCCACGGGGAGCGCCACGCCGAGGGTGCTGTAGTAGGATGCCGTCGAGCACCCGCGCTCGCAGGGGCCGCAGTAGTGGCAGGCGGCGCGGCCGTTGTGCGCCTGCGACAGCACGGCGGCGCGGCCGATGATCAGCTTGCGCTCGGGGAAGCGGGCTTCGATGCCGGCCTTGGCCGCTTTCTCGACGACGTTCATCTCCATCGGCGGCAGGAAGAGGCTGTCCGGCAGCTGCGGCAGGCCCTCGGCCGACCCCGTAATCCCCACAAACCGCTCGATGTATTCATACCACGGCAGGACGTCCGCATACCGGATCGGCCAGTCTACCCCCACCCCGTCGCGGGCGTTGGCCTCGAAGTCGAGGTCGCTCCAGCGGTACGACTGGCGGGCCCAGAGGATCGAGCGCCCCCCGACGATGTTGGCGGCGATCCAGCGGTACGGCGCTTCCTGCACGTACGGCCGCTCGCTATCCTTGATGAAATAGCGCCGGGTGGCGTCGCTGAAGGAGTAGTGGAGGCTCTGGACGGCATAATCGCGCCGCTCCTCCGCCGGCGGCACCTCGCCGCGGTAGGGAAATTCCCAGGGAGCGCGGTGTTCGGTCGTGTATCCGGCGCCATGTTCGTAGTGCCGGCCGCGTTCCAGCAGGAGCACCTTGAGCCCCTGCTCGGTCAATTCCTTGGCTACGATACCGCCGGACATGCCGGAGCCGACGACGATCGCGTCGAACGGCTCGGCGGGGCGCGCGATGTGGACGGTGCCGGCGTGCGTAGGGGAGGTCGTTGGCATGAACGAATGCGTAACGTGGTGTGGATTGGGGATGGATGGCGTTCCGCCCATACGATAGGCCACGGCGTGGAAAATGGAAACCCCGGGAGGGCGTGAACCTCCGGGTTCGGAACCGACGCCCGATGCTGGCGTGTGGGAGTCGAATCATTCGAGGCCTCTATGCGATCCGAGCTCTGGAATCCGGGCATGCGCCGGCACGATTCGATCTGGCGCCGACTTTCCCCGCCTCAATTGTTTGTCGGTTCCTTTCTGTTGCTCATCGTGCTGGGTGTGGCGGCGCTGCAAGGGCTGCCCGGCGTTTATGCCGGCGAACGGCTGAGCCTGCTCGATGCCCTGTTCACCGTCACCAGCGCCGTCTGCGTCACGGGGCTTATCGTGGTCGATACGGCCACCTTTTTTACCCCGTTCGGCCAGGGTGTCATTCTCGTGCTCATCCAGCTGGGCGGGCTGGGGATCATCGCGTTTACGACGGTCGTGCTCGTCGCCCTCGGCCGCCGGCTCTCGCTGCGTCACGAACAGCTCGCTGCCGGGACCCTCGACGTCGCGCCGCAGGTGGATTATCGCCAGCTTGTGCGCAGCGTCATCGTCTTCACCGTGTTGATCGAACTCGTCGGGGGGGCGCTGCTCTTTCTGTTCTGGCTCCCGGAGATGGGGGCGGTCGATGCCTGGTGGCCGGCGCTGTTTCATTCGGTGAGCGCGTTTTGCAATGCCGGCTTTTCCGTCTTTTCCGACTCGCTGGTGGGTTATCAGCAGGCCCCCTTCACGCAGGGCGTGATCATGAGCCTCATCGTGGTGGGCGGGATCGGGTTTCTGACGCTCGAAGAACTGATGCTGTACCGGAAGTCGGGCCGGCGCTTCCGGATGACCCTCCACTCCCGGATGGTGCTGACGATGACGGGGCTGCTGATCGGCGGGGGCTGGGTGTTTTTTACCCTGTTCGAGTGGGACAATACGCTGACCGACCTGCCGGCCTGGGCGCGCGTGCTCAACGGCCTGTTTATCAGCGTGACGGCCCGCACGGCCGGATTCAACACGATCGACTATGCCCAGGCGTCCGACAGCACGAATTTTCTCACGATGATCCTCATGTCGATCGGCGGCTCGCCGGGGTCGACGGCGGGCGGGCTCAAGACGACCACCGTCGCCCTCATCGCGCTGCAGGCGTGGAGCCGGCTCCGCGGACGCGAGGTGGTCAGCATCTGGGACCGCTCGATCCCCCCCGAAACGACGCAGCGGGCCGTCGGCCTGTTCGCACTGTCGGCGGTCATCATCACCGCCACGATCTTTGTGTTTACCTCAACGGAAACGACGGATGCGCGGCTGCATCAGGGGTTTCTGCATTATGCGTTCGAAACGGTGAGCGCGTTCAACACGGTCGGGCTGTCGATGGGGGTGACGGACGACCTCACGGTCACCGGCCGGCTCACCATCATCACGCTCATGTTCGTCGGCCGCGTCGGCCTGCTGACGGTCGCGGCCTCGCTGGCGCGACGGGCGCTGGAACCGGTAGGCGGGTTTCGCTACGCCTACGAGGAAGTGCTCGTCGGCTGACGCGCAGGTCTGTTCAGAAATAACCCACGTGGATCTATGAAACGGTTTATCGTCGTCGGGCTGGGAAATTTCGGGTCGAGCGTCGCCGAGGCGCTGTACGTGCAGGGCCACGATGTGATCGCGATCGATATGAACGAGGATGCCGTCGACCGGATGGCGGCACACGTGACGCGCGCGGCGGTCGGCGACGGGCGCGTGCTCGAGACGCTCGATCGGCTGGGCGCACGCGGATGCGACGCCGGCATCATCTCGACCGGCGACGACATCACCTCCAGCATCCTCGCGGCAATGGCGCTGCGCGACCTGGAGACGCGGGAGATCTTCGTGAAGGTGGTTTCAAAGGATCATGCCCGCGTCATGTCCCGGATGGGCGTCACAGAATCGATCTTCCCGGAACGCGAGGCCGCCCTGAACCTGGGCACGCGCCTCGCCCGGAAAACGGTCTTCAACTACGTCAACCTGGGGAACGGCGTCAGCCTGCAGGAGATGGCGGTGCCGGACGACTGGGAGGGGAAAACGCTCCGCGACCTGTCGCTGCGGGAGCATTTCAAGGTATCGGTGGTGGCCGTGCACGACGTGCTCACCAACACGATGCGGGTGCCGCCGGACCCGGACACGGCGCTCCTCGAATCGGATACCCTCCTCGTCGCCGGCAACGAAAAGAACCTCGAACGGCTCTCTCGGCTGCGCTAGCGGCCGGCGTCCGACAGCGGGTCCGCGCGCACCACGAGGCGGCTCTCCCAGACGCTGCGGTCGATGCGAAGCCGGAGCTGGTATTCGCCGGGACCCGCGGTAGGCAGGTCGAAGGCTTCGCCCAGGCCGGCGTCGAAGAAGCCCGACCTCAGGATCTGGAGCGCCTGGCGCTGGGCGCGCGGGGAGTCGGCCCGGCGAAAGCGGTCGTAGGCGCCCCGAAGCTGCTCGTGGTCCGTTTCGGATAACATCTGCGAAAAGGCCCGTTCGGCCGTCTCGCGTTCCTCGTCCGTCAGCCACTCGGGGTCGAACGCCAGATCCCACCGGTAGCGGTGGATGCCCGGACGCCCTTCCAGGGTGGCGCGGTGGCTGTTGCCCGTGCGGGGGTCCACGATTTCCAGGCTCACCGGGCTCTCCATCGGTCGCCCGATGAAATAGCTGATGATGGCGGCGCTCCGGAAGCCGGCGCGGGGCAGGCTCGACATGTTGACGATCTCGGGCGGATTTTCGCCGGCCCACCAGAAGTGTCCCCGCTGCCCGCCGCGGCTCGTGTTCTCCCAGATCGTCGCCGGCGGCTGCTCGAACAGGTGCGCGTCCGACGCCAGGATGACGTCGTTCAGCTGCTGCAGGGGGCTGATGTCGTCGAGGATCCAGAGGCTGCGGCCATGCGTGCCGGCGACCAGGTCGTTGTCGCGGGGATGGATCACCAGGTCGAGCGTCGCGACGGTGGGCAGGCCGTTCTCCAGCGCCGTCCAGCGGGCGCCGCCGTTGAGTGAGGCGAAAACGCCGAACTCCGTGCCGGCGAACAGCAGCTTCGGATTGTGGAGGTCTTCGCGGACGACGCGGACGACATGGTGCGGCGGGATGTTTGCGGCGATGTTTTCCCAGGTGGCCCCGTAGTCCGTCGTTTTGAAGATCCAGGGTTCGAAGAGGTCGCTCCGGTGTCCGTCGAAGGCGAGGTAGGCCGTGCCGGCGTCGAAGTGCGAGGCCTCGATCCGGCTCACCCACACGCTGTCCGGCACGCCGGAGAGGTTGGCGCGGACGTTCGTCCACGCGGCGCCCCCGTCGCGGGTGACCTGCACGTTCCCGTCGTCGGTGCCGGCCCAGAGCACGGACGGACTCACGGGGGACGGCGCGATCGTGGTGATGGTGCCGTGGTGCTCCGCGCCTGTGTTGTCCGGCGTCAGGCCTCCGCTGCGGCCGCGGGCGGACTTGACCGGGTGGTTGGTGGTCAGGTCCGGGCTGATGATGCGCCAGGTCTCCCCGCCGTCGGAAGTCATGAAGACGCGTTCCGCGCCGGCGTACAGCGTCCGCGGGTCCAGGGGCGACATCACGAGCGGGGCCGACCAGTTGAACCGGAACTCCAGCCCCCGTTCGCGTTCGTCTTCCGGGATCGACGCCGCGTAGTTGACGATATGGGCGGCCGTCGGCCGGATGGCTGTCATCTCATGGGTCAGGGCGTCGTAGCGAAACGTCGCGCCATTTTCCATCGAGGTGTAGACGGTCCGCCAGTCGGTCGGGTCCACCTGCACGTCCTGCCCGTCGCCCCAGTGCAGTTTCCAGCTATGGTCGTTCAGGATGCCGCGCGCCTCGCGCGCAAAGCTCGGCGTCGCGAAGGCGCCATTGTCCTGGAGCCCGCCATAGACGTAGTACGGGTCCCGCATATCCACCCCGATCCGATAATACTGGCCTATCGGCAGGTTGTCGAACAGCTGGAAATGCCGGCCGTGATCGTGGGTGAGCGACGCGCCCTTGTCGGCTCCGAGGTAGTACCGATCCGGATTCGAGGGGTCGAGCCAGAGCGCATGAAAATCCCCGTGCACCTCCTGGTCCTCGCTGCCGTTGCGGAACGTGACGCCGCCGTCGTCCGACACCATGAAGTTCGTCGTGAGCACATAGACGCGGCGGTCGTCCTGCGGGTTGATGCGGATCTGGCTGTAGTAGAACGGGCGGTGGTTGTAGGTGTTGAGGTAGGTCCACGTTTCGCCGGCGTCGGTGGATTTGTAGATGCCCGAGCCCGGCAGGTCGAGGTCGTCCGATTTTTCGGCCTCGACGATGGCCATCAGGATGTCGGGGTCGGCGCGGTAGATCGCGAGCCCGATCCGCCCGGTATCGCCGGCCGGCAGGCCGCGCGTCAGCTTCTTCCAGGTTACGCCGCCGTCGGTGGATTTGAAGATGCCGCCGTTCGGCCCGCCGCTATGGAAGTGCCAGGGTCGGCGCAGGCGTTCGTAGAACGCGGCGTAGAGGATGTCGGGATCGGACGGGTCCATGACGGCGTCCGTGCAGCCGGTGCGGCCGTCGTCGGGCAGGCCGTCGGTCAGAGGGATCCAGATGGCGCCGGCGTCGGACGTCTTGAACAGGCCCCGGCGACCCGTATAGCCCCAGAGCGGCCCCGTGGCGCAGACGTAGGCGAGGTCGGGGTCGGCGGGGTGGGTGAGGATCCGGGCGATGTGGTCGGTCTCGGCCAGGCCGATGTGGGTGAAGGTGGCGCCGCCGTCGGTCGAGCGGTAGACGCCGTCCCCCCAGGAGACGCTGTTGCGGTTGTTGGCCTCGCCTGTGCCCACCCAGAGGATGTTCGGATCGGGTTGGAACAGCCCGATATCGCCGATGGAGGCGGAGCCGTAGTGGTCGAAGATGGGCGTCCACGTCGTGCCGGCATTTTCCGATTTCCACACGCCGCCGGAGGCGGAGGCTAGATAGACCGTCGCGAAATCCGCCTCGGCGGCCTCGATGTCCACCACCCGCCCCCCGATGTTCGCCGGCCCGATGTTGCGCCACCGGAATGATTGCAGCAGGTTGGCATCCGATGGCTGGGCCGCCGCCGGCAACGCCCAACCCAGAATGATCGCGATCAGGATCCGTTGAGCCATGCCTATGCTTTTTTTGACGTCATCCCGAGCCGTCCCCATTCTAACGTCATCCCGAGCAGCCTCCCGATTCCATCGAGAGGCTGCTCGGGATGACATGTTGGGAGGCTGCTCGGAAGACACTCAGGGTGATTGCCTGTGCCACCAGTTCGTCCGCGGCCCGAGGTGTAACTGGACGGTTTTTAATTCGCAGAATTCGTCCAGCGTGAATCGACCCAGTTCGCGGCCCAGGCCGGACTCCCGGTACCCGCCGAACGGCAACTCGGGGTATCCGTCCATGTACGTGTTGATCCAGATCGTGCCGGCGCGCACGCCGCGGGCGACCTGAAAGGCGTTGTCGACGTTCCGGGTCCATACCGCCGCCGAGAGCCCATAGGTCGTGCTGTTGGCGATCCGGATGGCTTCGTCAACCGTGTCGAACGGGATGACCGACAGGACCGGACCGAAAATCTCCTGACGCGCGATCGGCATCTCCGCCGTTACGTTCTGGAAGATGGTCGGTTCGATAAACCGGCCCTGGACGGTCGTTTTGCGGTTTCCGCCCAGCATCAGATCGGCGCCGGCGTCGCGGCCGGCGTCGATGTAGTGCATGATCTTGTCGAACTGCGCCTGGTTGATGATCGCGCCCACCTTCGTGTCCTCGTTGAGCGGATCGCCCACCGGGACGGTCCGCGCGCGCTCGTAGACCGACTTCGTAAACGATTCGGCGATGGCGCGGTGGACGAGCAGCCGGCTGCCGGCGTTGCAGCACTCGCCCATGTTGAAATAGGCCCCGAAGACGACGGCGTCGAGCGCGGCCTCGAGGTCGGCATCGGCAAACACGATCTGCGGGTTTTTGCCGCCGAGTTCGAGCGACACCTTCTTGAGGTTGCCCTGCGAGGCCCCGACGATCTTTTTGCCGACCGCCGTCGATCCCGTAAACGAGATCATGTCGATGTCGGGATGGTCGGCGATGCGCGAGCCGGCCGGGTTGCCAAAGCCGGTGACGATGTTGACGACCCCTTCGGGCACGCCGGCGTCCATCAGGATCTGGCCGAGACGGAGCGTCGTCCCGGGCGTACATTCGCTGGGTTTCACCACGGCCGTGCAGCCGGCGGCGAGGGCGAAGGGGAGTTTCTGGGAGATAATCAGCAGGGGGAAATTCCACGGCGTGATCATCCCCACGACCCCGATGGGTTCGCGCAGGACCAGGCCGAGCATGTCCTTCCCGAGGCTGTTGTAGGTGTCCCCGTATAGATGCCGGCAGAGGGTGGCGGCGTATTCCCACAGGCCGGCCGTGCCCTCCATCTCGCCCCGCGCCTGGGAGATGGGTTTGCCGCTTTCCAGGACCTCGATCCGCGCCAGCTCCCCCGCGTCGTCGCGGATGGCATCGGCTACCTTTTGCAGGATCTTCGCCCGTTCGGCGCCGGACGTATGCGGCCAGGGCCCCTCGTCGAACGCCTTGCGGGCGGCAGCGACCGCGGCGTCGACATCCTCCGCGCCGGCCTCGGGGTAGTCGCCCACGGCGATGTCGTGCGCGGGGCTGTTCCAGGTGTAGCGTTTGCCGCTGCGTGCCTCGACCCATTGGCCGGCGATCAGCATCTGGTAGGTGTAGGGGGTGGCGGGGAGTGACATGGGGTTGCGGGGTTGGTTGGTCGAGGGAGTATACGATGTGCGGTCGAAAAAGCATCCGTATGTGGAATCATCCCGCCGGCGAAATCAACTCCACCGACAACCTGAACCCGAGCCCCTGTAAAATGGCCGCGATCTTGTCCAGGCGCGGGTTGCCATTTTTTGAGAGCACCCGATACAGATGCTCCCGGTTCAGGTTGGTGCGGAGCGCCAGCGCGCCAACGCCGCCCTGTGCCTCGGTCACGTTGCGCAAAGCCACCAGGAAGTGCTCCTTGTCCCCATCCGCCTCGAACTCCTCGATAGCAACTTCCAGGTAGGCACGCGCTTCCTCCGGGTTTTTCAGGGCATCGATCAAGGTGGCGTGATAGGGTGTGGATGGTTTCATGTTGTTCTCTTTTGGTAATCGGCCCAATAGGCAACCGACTGCAAAATGTCCCGATCCTGTGTGCTTTTGTCGCCTCCGCACAACAACACAACTACCGATTCGCCGTCTTCCGCGAAATAGATACGATAACCTGATCCGAAAAACAGCCGCATCTCAAGTACTCCGGCGCCCACACTTCGATGATCGCCGAAATTTCCCGTCTCCAAACGGTCCGTGTATCGGCGGATACGCGCGCGGGTGCGAATGTCTCGAATGTGTTCGAGCCATTCGTTGTAAGGCACCCGGCCAGCGTCAGTGACGTAAACGACGAGTGTGCGAGGCCTGATCGGTAACGCCATTAAACATTGTAGCGTCTACGCTACATTGGATGAGAGGTTCTGTCGAGCACGCCGATCAACAAATCTCTTTGGCGCTTCGTGACGCGAAAAGGATATGTTCGGAGAAGTGTATCGAAGAGGGGCGAACTGAACATGATCGCGGGGTGAAAAGTGGTGCCTTGTCCAGCCTGGGTAAAACCAGCGATGAAAAGAGCTCGTAGCGCGCGATCGACATGGTTTTCTGTAGAGGCGCCTCGCCGGAGCGTCTCTCCAAGGCTCACACGCCCTTAAAACGAGCCTCCCGCTTCTCCCGGAATGCCGCCAGCCCCTCCGCCGCATCCTCCGACGAACCCACGAGGCCGCTGGCGAGGGATTCCAGGGTGACGCCGGCGTTCCTGCCCAATCCTCCATCCACCAACTGCTTCGTCATCTGCACCGCAAGCGGGGCCTTTTGCGCGATGGTCTCGGCCAGTTCCTGCGCCCGGGCGAGAAGATTTTCGCGGGGATGCACCTCGTTCACCAGCCCCCATGCCTCGGCCTTCGTGGCGGAGATCCGTTCGCCGGCAAAAATCATCTGCTTCGCCCGCCCCACACCCACCACCGCCGGCAACCGCTGCGTGCCGGCCCAGCCGGGCACGGTGCCGAGGCCCACTTCCGGGAGCGCAAATGCCGCTTCCTCGGCCGCGAGGCGGATGTCCGCCGCCAGCGCCAGTTCCAATCCGCCCCCAAACGTAAACCCGTTGAGCACGGCGATGACCGGCATCCGCAGCGCCGCCAGCCGGTCGAAGATCCGATGGCCGACGCGGATCCACGTCCGCCACATATCCTGCGGCCCCAGCGCCGCCCACGCATGAATATCCGCCCCGACGCAGAACGCCCGTTCGCCGGCGGCCGTCAGCAGCACCACCCGCACGTCCTTCGCCTCCTCCAGCGCCGCGATATGGGCCTCCAGCTGGTGCAGCATCTCCATCGTCAGCGCGTTGAGTTTCTCCGGCCGATTCAGGGTGAGGGTGGCGATGGGGGCGGTGAGGGAGAGGGAGATCATGAGAGTCTTGATTAGCGAATAGCGAATAGCTGATAGCGATGGGGGTTGGGGAATTGTCATCTCGACCGGAAACGCCGGCTTGCCGGCGGTGGAGCGGAGAGACCTCCCTGAGCTGCGCACAGCTCCTGATTTTGGAGGCCTCTCCGCTGCGGCCCGATGAATCGGGCCTTTGGTCGAGATGACATGGCATAAGGACATTTTGCCTTTTTCACTATGCCCTTTGCCCTATCTTCAGCCCCATTTTCTCCTCCCGAAACAGTCGCTCGTCCATCAGCTTCAGCGCCGGGCTCACGCGCAGGGGGATGTCGGCCTGCTCGAGGACCTGCGTCTGGAGGTCGATGCCGGGGGCGATTTCGGTGACGGTGAGGCCGTCAGGCTCCAGGCGGAGGACGCAGCGTTCGGTAACGTAGGTCACGTCCTGCCCCGTCCGGCGGGCGCGGGCGCCGCTGAAGGAGACCTGTTCGACCGCCGGCACCAGCTTCCGGGCCTTGCCTTCCTTCCTGATGACCAGTTTCCCGTCCTCGACGGCGAGATCCAATCCTCCCGCCGTAAAATACCCCCCGAACACGATCCGGCGGGCGTTCGAGGTGATATCCACAAACCCACCCACGCCGGCGGTGACGTGCGGCTTGGCGGCGAGTTTGGAGACGTTGACGCTGCCGTCGGCGTCGATCTGCATAAACGACAGAAACGTCCGGTCGAACCCGCCACCCTGGAAGTAGGTGAACTGGTCGGGTGACGGCACGATGGTTTGCAGATTCGCGGCGCAGCCGAACTGGAAGCCGAGCAGCGGGATGCCACCAACGGCGCCCTGCTCGATGGCCCAGGTGACGGCATCCCCCAGCCCTTCTTCGAGAAGGATTCGGGGAACGAGGGCCGAGATCCCGAAGCCGAGGTTGACGGCCTCGCCGGCGCGCAGCTCCATGGCCGCGCGGCGGGCGATGATCTTGTCGGTACCCCACGGGACCGGGTCGAACGCATCCGCCGGCCGGCGGATGAGGCCGCTGATGGCCGGGTCGAACGGGGTCTGGGTGGTCTGCATCTGGTCGGGGTCCAGCACGAGGTAGTCGACCAGGATGCCGGGGATGCGGACCGACTGCGCCGGCAGGGTGCCGGCGGCCGCGATCTGCTTGACCTGCGCGATCACGATCCCGCCGTTGTTGCGGGCGGCCAGCGCCTGGTCCATCCCCCCCAGGTACCCCCCCTCGTGCTCCATCGAGATGTTGCCGAGTTCATCGGCCGTGGTGCCCCGGATCAGCGCCACATCGATCGGGATGGAGCGGAGGTAAAGCCACTCGTCGCCGTCGAATTCGACGCGGCGGACGAGGTCCTCGGTGGTCGCATCGTTCATCTTGCCGCCGGACTGCCGGGGGTCGAGGTAGGTCTCCATCCCCACTTTGGTGAGCACCCCGGGGCGTTTCGCGGCGGCCTCGCGGTGCATATGGAAGAGCAGTCCGCTCGGGATGTTGTAGGCCTCGATCTCGTTCGCGTAGATCATCTGCCAGATCTTAGGCGAAGGCCTGTTCGATGGACCGCTCGGCAGCGAGCCGGCGATGACGCGTTTCAGCAGTCCTTGCCGCGCGATATGGTCGATCCCATCGATCCCGTACATGTCGCCGGCCGCGATGGGATGGATCGAGGTGATGTTTCTGGGGGATCCTTCCGCTTCAAAGCGTTTCCCGATGGCGCGCAGGAGCGCGTCCGGGCAGCCGAGGCCGCTGGAGGAGCTGGTGGAGACGACGGCGCCGTCCGGGATCAGCGCTGCGGCCTGGTCGAGGGTGAGGAGTTTGGAGGAGGACACGGAGGTTTAAGGATCGAGGTTTAACGGTTAATGGCGACCTTGCTGTCCGTTCTCCCGGACTTGATCCGGGACCTTTGCAACTAACAGGCCTTGCATGGATCCCCGCTTTCGTTGGGACGACAAAAACGGAGCGTTACCTCAACGCGCAACGGCTACCTTGCGGCCCGTTTTTGTCGACTCCAGCACGGCGAGGGCGATGGCGAGGGAGCGGACGCCATCCTCTCCGGTGGCCCACGGCGATCCGTTGTGGAAGACGGCGTCATTGAAGCGGCGGACGGCGTGGCCGTACAGGTCCTCCGCCGGCCCCGGGTCGATCGGCTCGCGCACGCCGTTGCGCAGCAGGTAGAGGTTTCCTACGGGCTGCTGCGTCATCACGTCCTTGGCGTAGATAGAGCCGTCGGTGCCGTGCACCTGGAGCCCGGTGAGGGCGTGTTTGATGGTAAAGGCGTCGTGAAACTGGGCGAGGAGCCCGCTCTCGAACCGTATCGCGCCCATCACGGCGTCCTCGATGTCGCCATGCCCCATGCCCTGCTGGGCGGAGAGGGCGGTGACCTCGACGGCTTCGTCGTTCAGGACAAAACGGAGGGTGTCGGCGTCGTGGACGGTGATGTCCATGATGACGCCGGCGCCGGTTTCGGGATGCGCGATGCGCCATCCCTGGAGGTGTTCGGGAAGAAAAACGGCGTGGAAGACGCGCGCGGCGAGGGGTTTGCCCACCGCCCCGTCCTGCACGAGCCGGCGTATGGCGCGGTGGGTGACGGCGTTGCGGAGGTGATGATTGGTGCCCATCACCACGCCGGCCTTTGCGCAGGCGGCGACCATCGTGCGGGCGTCCGCCAGGTTCAGCGCCAGCGGCTTTTCGCACAGCACATGTTTCCCGGCGCGGGCGGCGAGCAACGTTTCGTCGCGATGTTTCTCGTTGGTGGTGCTGATGTAGACGACATCGACCTCGGGGTCGGCCAGGAGGGCGTCGATCGAATCGTAGCTGCGCGGAATGCCGTTGTCGCGGGCGTAGGCGGCTCCGCGTTCGGCGCTCGAACTCATGACGGCGGCTACGTGGCTGTCGGGCTGCGCGTTGATCGCCGGGATCATCCACTCACGGGCGATGGTGCTGGCGCCGATCAGGCCCCAGCCGAGCGAAGAAGAGGTGGGCATCGTTCATCAAAACGGGTTGGTGCAGGGTCAGCCGGAAGATACACGAACTTCCGAAAACCTGATGAACCTTTTTGACGAGCGAGCCGCAACGGATGGAGGGGCGGGGGCGGCCGGCGCGATGCGACCTGCATACATGCACCGCGTCCCGTCGGACGGGACGCGGAGACCGGGAAGGCGTACGGAGCGACGGGGGTCAGGCGCGATGCTGGCCGATACCCGACTTGGCAATGGCGCCGATGAGCTTGACGGCGTCGATCGGCTTGGTGACGAAATCGTTCATGCCGGCTTCCATGCAGCGCTGGCGGTCGGCCGGGGTGGCGTTGGCCGTCACGGCGATGATGTAGGGGCGTTCCGCGCCGTAGATCCGGCGCAGGTTCTCCGTGGCGGTCACACCGTCCATGACCGGCATCTGAATGTCCATCAGAACGATGTCATACGTCTGCTTCGCAAACAGATCGAGCGCCTCTTGCCCGTTATTGGCAACGTCCGCCTTCAGGCCTTCCTTCGCCAGGAAACGCAACGCGACTTTCTGGTTGATAGGATTATCTTCTACCAGCAACATCCGCAACCCCTGCTCTTCTGCAGTCGTTACTTCAGGCGGTGTCGTGGATCGATGTGTTTCCATACTTTCGGGTGTAAGCCAGAGCACATGAAGCTTCTTTCTACATCCGGGCGCAGCATAGCTACCCCGTTTGTAGGTGTATCGTCTGACATGCCCCGACTCTAAATCCAAAGGGCTTTAAATTTTACCGCCACCGTAGACTGGCTTCGTCGGGTTTGTCTGGATAGACCGTGCTCCAGGGGGCGGGGCGCGTGTGCCGATCGGTAAAAAAGAGGCACATATCGTCCAATTTGCCCGGTGGGAGGGCGACAGGGCGCGGAGGTGGGCCACGGGACGGGGCGAGGATGAAAAGTGGCAACTTGCCCTGTTGGATGATTACCTTTCGCAATCATCCCCACCATAAATACGGTAAACGTGTACTTTAAGGATCAGGTTGTCTGGATCACCGGCGCGTCGTCGGGCATCGGGGAGGCGCTGGCGCTGGACTTGAGCCAGCGCGACGCCATCCTCATTCTGTCGGCCCGTAACCGGGAGAAGCTCGAAGCGGTGCGCCAGCGCTGCGCGCGCCCGGATCGGGTCGAGGTGCTGCCGCTCGATCTTTCGGACATCGGGGGCGTCGAGCGTGTCGCCGGCGAGGGGCTCGCGCTGCATGGCCGCGTCGATTTTCTCATCAACAACGGCGGCGTGAGTCAGCGGGCGCTGGTGGAGGATACATCGATGGCGGTATACCGGCAGCTGATCGATACCAATCTGCTGGGTCCCATCGCGCTCACGAAAGCGCTGGTCCCCTCGATGCGCGCGCGGAAATGGGGGCATATCATCACCGTGAGCAGCCTCACCGGCAAATTCTCCACCCCGCTCCGCTCCGGCTATGCCGCGTCGAAGCACGCGCTCCACGGCTTCTTCGACGCCCTGCGCATGGAAGTCTGGCGCGACGGCATCCGGGTGACGGTCGTCTGCCCGGGGTACGTACGCACGAACGTCTCGCTCAACGCGCTGACGGGCGACGGGACCCCCCAGGGTACGATGGACAAGGGGCAGGAAAAGGGCATGTCGCCGGCCAAATGCGCCGATCTGATCCTCTGGGCCGCCGAACGGGGCAAAAATGAAGTATATATTGGCGGTTTCGAGCGGTTTTACGTGTACTTCAGCCGGCTCTTTCCGGACACGTTCAAGCAGATGATCCGCACCGTCAATTTCACCCCGGAAGAGCCCTGACGCACCGTCCAGCCTTCTTCGTATCCCCCGGTTCCGTCGATCACGGATGGATCCCTCCTCTTTTTCCTGTAGCGATGCGCCTATTCCGACTTCTCCCCATCCTGTTGCTCCTGCTGCCCATCCGATGCGCCAACCCGCCGGCGCCGCCGAACCTGCTGTTCATCATCACGGACGATCAGCGGTTCGATATGATGGGCAACATGACGCCCTATCTGCAAACCCCGGTGATGGATCGCCTGGCCCGCGAGGGCGTCCGGTTCGAGCGGGCGTTCGTCACGACGCCGATCTGCGCGGCGAGCCGGGCTACGCTGCTTTCCGGGGTCGTCGAGCGAACCCATCGGTTCACCTTCAACACGCCGGCGCTGGACGCCTCGTTCACCGACGCCAGCTACGCGGCGCTGCTGCGCGATGCCGGATACCGTACGGCCCATATCGGCAAATTCGGCGTCGTCACCGCCGAAGGGGCCACGGAACGCATGTTTTCCGTGTTCGAGCCGCTGGACCGCAATCCCTATTTCAAGAAGCAGGCGGACGGGACGGAGCGCCACCTGACGGACATCGAGGCGGACCGCAGCATCGCCTTTCTCGAATCGAACCCGGCCGGCACGCCCTTCGCCCTGACGCTCAGCTTCAACGCGCCGCACGCGGAAGACAGCGATCCGCGGCAGTATATCTGGCCGGCGGCCATGGACACCTACTATACGGATCTCGAAATCCCCACGCCGCCGCTCTCCGATCCGGCGTTTCTGGCGTCGCAGCCGGCGTTTCTGCGCGCCGATACGCTCATGAACCGGTACCGGTGGCGTTGGCGGTTCGACACGCCCGAAAAGGCCAGCGCGATGACGAAAGGCTATTTCCGGATGATCAGCGGGGTCGATGCCGCCATGGGGCGCGTTCTCGATGCGCTCGAGCGGCTGGGTCTGGCCGACAACACGGTCGTGATCATGATGGGGGATAACGGCTACTTCATCGGCGAGCGCGGCTACGCCGGCAAATGGCTCCCGCACGACCTCTCCCTGCGCGTCCCGCTGCTCATCTACGATCCGCGCACCCCGGCCGCCGCCGGCCGCCGCCCCGAGGCCATGGCCCTCAACATCGACATCGCCCCGACCCTGCTCGACCTCGCCGGCGTGCCGGCGCCCGCCTCGATGCAGGGACGCAGTCTGGCGCCGTTCGTCCGCGGCCCGGAGCCGGCGACGTGGCGGACGGATTTTTTCCTCGAGCACCTCATGGAACACCCCCAGATCGTCAAGCACGAGGGGGTTCGCAACGAGCGCTTCAAATATGCGCGGTATTTCCAGGAAGAGCCGGTCTATGAAGAGCTGTACGACCTCGTCGCCGATCCGATGGAGACCCGCAACCTGGTGGACGACCCCGCCTTCCACGATACGCTCCTGACCCTCCGATCCCGCTGCGACGCCCTGCGCGACAGCTACGGAGGTCCTTATCGCCCCCACACCGGGGAAGCCGCGATGCGGCCGTGACGTGGGGGGGGCGGATCAAGGATTAGGGATCAAGGATCAAGGATTAGGGATCAAGGATTAGGGATCAAGGATAAAGGCGAAGCTCCCTTAAACCTTGATCCTCGATCCTTCAACCCTTCAACGCTTGGCGTACACCGCTTCCACGTGCGGCAGGTCGTTCATGATGAGGACGAGCTGGCCGAAGGCGCTGGAGGAGCGCTGGTTTTCGCCCCACACGGCCTGGTACCAGTTCTCGTTGGTGCTGCTGACGCCGGCTCCCGCGCCGGCGAATCCGGCGTCGCCGGTGTCGGACGACCAGTGGCCGATGGCCTCGATCCGCGACCCGTTCCCGATGGGGCTGGCGCGCAGCGTGATGCGCATGTCGGTCCGGCTGCCCACTTCCATCGGCTCGGTCTCGATGCGCCAGGACCGGTCGTCATCGTCCCGGATCTTGAAGCCTTTTTTGACGAGCATATTGCGCGCCTCTTCGTAGAGGTCGTCCACCGGCATCGCCGTGTGCAGCTCGACGGTGTTGGCGCCTTCCGGAATGGTGGAGGCGATTTCCTCGGGAAGGGGCGGCGCCGAGACGGCGCACCCGGCCAGCAGAGCGAGGGTGAACAGGGTAATCAAACGCATGGTGCGTATCGTTTTACGGGGTGGGCGAAAAGCGCGGCACGCAGGGTCCGCAAGATAGACAAAAACCGGCTTTTTGGCCAGGCGCTTATTTGACCAGGTAGAGCACCTGCGTGTGCGGAAGGTCGTTGAGGATGAGCGCGAGCTGGCCGAAGGCGAGCGTGGCGCGCTCCGAGCCCTGCCAGACGGCCTGCTCCCAGTGCTCCATTTCGCCGGTCGACCCGGGGCCGCTGTTCATCATGGATTGGGCGGACACATTCGCCCAGAAGCCGGCCGCTTCCACCTGCGAGGCGTCCCCCATCGAGCCGGCCTGCAGCACGATGCGCAGCGCCGTGCTCTGGCCGATCTCGACCTGGTCGGTCGCCATCAGATGCATCTCGGTGCTGTATCGGACAAAGTCGAACCCCTTGCCGATCAAATGCCGGCGCGCTTCCGCGAAAATCTCGTCGAGCGAGAGGTCGGAGTGGACGACGATCGTATTGGATCCCGGCGGGATGGCGGCGGCGAGTTCTTCGGGCAGCGGAGGCGCCGACGTGGCGCAGCCGGCCAGGAAGAGGATGGCGGACAGGTATAGTGGACGCATAATCTTCTCTCAGCGAAAGGCTTTCCGATGGACGGCTACGAGGGTCCATCAGGGTTGGATGGTGAACCGGTCTTCCCAGTATCGCCACTTGTCGTATCCCACCCGGGCTTCGTGACCATCCAGTTGGAGCCCGTGCGTGTTGGGCAACGCTTCCTGGACCGGCCGATTCTTATAGTACACATTCAGAAATTCCGATGCCGCGAAGTTTACCTCATCGGTGCTTTCGGTGGCGAAGAAAAAGTGCGCATCGGTTTCAAACGGGCCATAAACCGTCCGCCCGGCTTCCCAGGTGTAGCGGGGGCGGATATTGGCCGAGACCACCTCGGCGTCGAGGTCGACCTTGACGCCGAGGGTCGACACCCGGCCGTCCGACCGGCGGATGCGGATGCCGACGCCCTGCCCGCGGGAGTCCGGGGGCAGCAGTTCGATACGCTGGGAGAGCGCCTCCGGCGAAGCGCCGGCCTCGTGCGGGATGAGCGCGGTCACGAATACTTCGACATCCCCCGGGCGGTAGTGGCTCGACTGGCTCTGGTAGACGGCTTTTTCCTGCTGGCCGTGCCGCTCTTCCTCGTAGACGCCGTCCTGGCGGGCATCGGTCTGGAGAAACTGGATGAGGAGCCGCCGGCCGGCGGGGAGCGCGGTCCCCTGGATGCTGTCCACCGAGGTGTCGTACCAGCCCGGCCCCCGGGCGTGGACCTGCCGCGTGTGCCACAGCTGGGTGTGCGTGAAGTAGTCGTTTACGGTGCTCTTGATCGCATCGACGACCAGATAGATGCCCTCGTCCTTCACGTAGGTGATGCTGCGGTCCCAGGCGTAGCCCATCGTGGCGTCGATCAGGCGGGTGCGGCTCATGTCGGCCTCGGACCCCGTCAGGAAGTCGATTTTCATGGTCCGCACCGGGCGGTAAGCGCCGGCGTTGCGGATATAGTCCCGCACGGCCTGGAGCGTGTCCCGCTTGTCCTTTCGCACGACGACCCGGTTATGGAAGTAGTCGGCCCGGTAGCTCCCGTAGGGCCCGCTCGGGAGCCCGTTCCGGTACCCGCCGTCGTGCAGCAGCACGGAGCCGCCGTCCATCAGCAGGCTGATGCTGTTCTCGTCGGCGTGGCCGTGGTGCATCTTCTCCTCTTCCACCGACAGGGTGTTGCGCAGGAACTCGCGATGGTTGAAGCCGCCGTCGCCCTCGTCCCGGTAATTGAGCAGCAGGTAGCTGCTCGCCGGCTCCCAGCCGTTCCGGAAGACGACTTTTTTGCCGACCATGTCTTCGAGCACTTCCTGGGAGCGCGAATCCGGCTTCACCGGACGCAGCGACTCGTCGGCCCATTCGTACGCGAGCGCCAGGTGGGATGCGGCGCTCGTACCGCGGCCCGGACGCGCCATGGAGCGTTCCCCGACCATCTGGGCGGCCCATTTGGATTCGGGGTCGTCAAACCGGGACGCGAACCACTCGAAGGCGGCCGTATAGCGGTCCCACGACGGATCCCACGTCGCGTCGCCAAAATCGGGGATGGTGCCGGCCGGCGTCACGAGGCGTTTGAAATATTCGTTGTAATAGCGCATGATCGGGCCGTGCAGCAGGGCCTCGTGGCCGCTGATCTCGGCGTAGGAAAACAGCGACACGAGCCAGATGGGGTTGTAGGACGAGGCGTCCTCGATCTCCCACTGCGACAGATTGTCGCGGGCGATGTTGTCCGCCATCTGTTTCCACCGGAGCGCGTGGGGGTGGTCCGGCATGGCGAGATAGCCGTAGTACCAGCCCTCGGCCCGTAGCATCGCCCGGTTGTGCGCGCCCCACTCGGGGAACGAAAACTGGAAGTCGAGGCTGAAGGAGAGGTCTTCCTCGATCTTCTGGCGGGTGCCGGCGTCGAGCGACGGGCTGTCCTTGATGCGCAGATAGGCGCGGCTGTAGGGGGGCAGGAAGAAGAAGTTGGCCAGCGAGGGGACGCCGTCGCCGTATTCGATGCGGGTGCGGTAGTAGTCGTCGGGATAGGCGTCGCGGAGGTCGCCGTATTCGGCGAGCAGCTGCGCGGCGCGGCGGGCGTGGGTCTCGTCGCCCGTCTGCTGGTAGAGGAATCCGAGGATATCGGCCAGATAGATCGGCTGGGCCGTCGAGTTGTACCCCCAGAGCGGACTGGGGTCGATGTTGGATTTCCAGCGCGCGACGGCCTGGGGATAGTCGCGCCATCCCTGTTCGGCCGCTTCCTCGATGTAGCGGAGGTAATCGGCTTTCTGGGCGAGGGCCGTGCCGGCGGTCGCCAGCAGCGCGCACAGCAGCGCGCACACGGCGGCGGGACGAAGCGGAGACGCGGGGAATGAAGCGTATTTCATGCGGTCAAAAAAAGGGTGGGCTGCGTTAGGGGCGGAGGGCACGGTACGGGTATTAGCGCCCACAAAATAGGTAAGGAAAAAAGAAGCACCCAAATAATCGCGTGAGAGGCCATGCCGGTACCGGGGCGATATCGTTATTTCATCTTCATCCTGTCGCTCGTCGGGCTGCTTCAGGGCACGGCCGGCAGACCCCTGCGGGCGCAGGAGGCGCCGGCGCGCTACACGTTCCGGATCGTCGACCGCCCGCTGGATGAGGCGCTGGCGACCTTCATGGACGCGACGCACCTCGGCGTCATCTTCGCCTCGGAGCTGGTGGCCGGCAAACGGGCAACCTGCGCCATCGACAACGCGCCGGCGGCGGAGGGCCTCCGCTGCATCCTCAACGGCACCGGGCTGACGTTCGAACGCTACGCCAGCGGGACCTATACGCTGAAGCCGGCATCCACCGAATCGGACGCCACGGGGTCGAAGACCCCGGTGCGTAAATCGACCCTGAGCGGCTATGTCCGCGACGTGGCCTCCGGCGAGTCGCTCATCGGCGCGGCCGTGTTCGATATCGACCGGAAGGTGGGGGCGACGAGCAACGCGTACGGGTTCTACAGCCTCACGCTCCCGGCCGGCCCGGCCCGGCTCGTCGTTTCGTATCTCGGATTCGATCCGGTGGCGTTCGATCTGGATCTCGCCGCGGATCGCGAACTCAACATCGAACTCAGCCCGTCCTCTATCTCGCTTGACACCCTGCTCGTCGAGGCGGCGCGCTCGGAAGCCCTCGAGACGACGACCCAGATGAGCGTCAGCCGGGTGCCGGTGGAGCAGATCCTGTCCATGCCGGCCTTGCTCGGCGAGGTAGACGTCATGCGCGCGATCCAGATGCTCCCCGGCGTGCAGTCGGGCAACGAGGGCAGCACCGGCCTGTATGTCCGCGGCGGTAGCCCGGACCAGAACCTGATCCTGATCGACGGGGCGCCGGTCTACAACGCAAGCCATCTGTTCGGCTTTCTGTCGGTCTTTAACGCGGATGCGATCCGCAATGTGCAACTGACCAAAGGCGGCTTTCCGGCGCGCTACGGGGGCCGGCTGTCGTCCGTGCTCGAGATGAGCATGAAAGAAGGCAACGAACGCGTCTATTCCGGGCAGTTCGCCGTGGGCGTCGTCAGCGCGCATGCGCTGCTGGAAGGGCCGCTGGTCAGGAACCGCTCGTCGTTCATGGTCGCCGCGCGGCGCAGCTTCGTCGACCTCTTCACGGCGTCGCTCCTGACCGACCAACCGCGCTATTACCTCTATGACGTCAACGCCAAGGTCAACTACACCTTCTCCCGCCGCGACCGCGTGTACGGCAGTTTCTATACCGGGAACGACGTCTTCCACCAGACGCAGCGGAGTGAGTACTCCGCGCCGAACACGGCGGATGGCACCCTGACCGACGTCACGAACAGCGGGCTGGTCTGGGGAAATACGCTCGCCACGTTTCGCTGGAATCATCTGTTCAGCAACCGGCTGTTCAGCAATGTGCTGGTGTTGCACAGCGACTATCATTTCCGGATCTCGGAAGAGGAGCGGCTCGCGCTGACGCGGGCCGGCAGCACCGTGACGGACCGGTCGCTGCTGCGATATGCTTCGGGCGTGCGGGATGTCTCGACGCGCATCGATTTCGAATACCAGCCGGCGCCGGCACACTATGTCCGCTTCGGCGCCTCGGGGACGCTGCACCGGTACCTGACCGGCGCGTTGCAGTACAGGGAGCAGCAGGTGGGCGAGGTCGCGCGCGACACCTCCCTGATCGCCGCGCCCCGCGTCGCGGCCGGCGAGTTTCAGGTGTATGCCGAGGACGACTGGACCGTGGGGCCCCGGGCGAGCGTCAACGCCGGCGTGCACGCTTCGGCGTTCGACGTCCAGGACGGAGGTTACGCGTCCGTCGAGCCCCGGCTCTCGTTCCGGTTTTCGCTGGCCGAGCGGTGGTCGGTCAAGGCGTCGTTCGCGGCCATGACGCAGTACCTCCACCTGCTGACGAACGCCGGCCTCGGCCTGCCGACCGATCTCTGGGTGCCATCCACCACCCTGGTGCGCCCCCAGCGTTCGCAGCAGACGGCGCTCGGGCTCGCCCACACGATGCGGGGAGGCTACGAGGTCAGCATCGAGTCGTACTACAAGCGGATGTCCCACCTGATCGAATACCGCGAGGGCGCCAGCTTTCTGGGCGTCGGCAAGGGCTGGGAGCAAAACGTTACGTCGGGGGAGGGCCGCTCGTACGGTGTCGAATGGTTCCTGCAGAAAAAAACGGGGCGCACCACGGGATGGCTCGGCTACACGCTGGCCTGGTCGGACCGGGCGTTCGAGGCGCTGAATTTCGGGCGGACGTTTCCCTACAAGTTCGACCGCCGGCACGACCTCGCCATCACCCTCGCCCACGACCTCACGAGGCGGTGGCGGCTCTCCGGATCCTGGGTCTACGGCTCGGGCAACGCCATCACCCTCCCGACCGCCCGGTATCTGGCAGACGGCATCCGCATCTTCGAATTGCCGAACTCCGCCTCGATCGACAACAACACGCAATACGACTACATCGAACGGCGCAACGGCCTGCGGATGCGGGCCTACCATCGCCTCGACCTCGGGGTCGAGTACACCTGGCAGAAGCGTCGCGTCAAACAGGCCTGGAGCGCTTCCGTCTTTAATGTTTACAACCGCCAGAACCCGTTTTTCTACTATCGCGACGACGACTACGTCCTCGCGGCGGGCGATGGCGGTCCGGGCGACGGGTTGAATGTGATCACGAAGTCCCAGATCAAGCAACAGAGCCTGTTTCCCATCATTCCTTCCGTCAGTTACCGTCTTTCCTTCTGATGAAGCGCCCGACCCTATCCATCCGGTTTGCCACGCTGGCGGCGGCGGTTGCCCTGCTCGCCGGCTGTGAGTCCGTCGTCGACATCGACCTGCCGGCGTACGATCCTCAGCTCGTCGTCATCGGTTCCTTCTCCCCGGGCGGCCCGTGGGACGTCCAGGTCACGCACAGCGTGGCGGTCCTCGACTCCGCGCTGATCGAGCCCATTGCGGACGCGACCGTGGAGATCTGGCAGGGAGATACCCGCCTTGCGCTGCTTCCCCACACGCCCCGGTATGTCGCGCTTTTTCAAACGTCCTTCGCCGGCTACTATATTGCCGATGCCCCGTCTCCGCAGGTCGGCGTGCCGTACACGCTGCGCGTCTCTGCGCCAGGCTATGCGTCGGTCGAGGCCATCAGCGCGGTGCCGGCGCCCGTGGCCATCGCCTCGCATACCTTTCAGGATTCCGTGCTGTTCGATCAGAACGGCCCCGAAGCGAGCATCGGCGAAATGCGGATCCGCCTCGTCGATCCCGGCGACGCGCGCACCTATTACCGGCTGCGCGTGCAGGTGGAAACGGCGGACGGCGCCGGCTTCTTTCCCGCACAGTTCGATGTGAACCAGGACATCCGAAGCGCCTACGGTCGGGATGCCAACCTGGGTTTCGGATCGGATCAGTACGTGCTGCCCCTCACGGAGCGCATCGTGTTCGACGATGCTTTTTTCGATGGACAGACGTACGAGCTGCAGGTACGCTTCTTTACGACCGATCTGTTCGGCCTCTCGTTCGCCGGGGACGAAGGCTCCCGCTCCCCCGGATTCGTCCGGCTGCTGGTCGACACGATCACGGAGGCGGATTACCGCGCCGAGCGTTCGCGCGACCTGCAGGATCAGCAGCGCGACAACCCGTTTTCGGAGCCGGTCCCGATCTTTACCAATGTTCGGGACGGACTCGGTCTGTTCGCCGGCTTCCATACCGTTTTTGATGAGCGGCTCGAACTGACTCCTTTTTCGTTCGACCGCGAATTCGGCCGGGCCGATTCCCATCCCTGATGCCGAACCTGTTCGATATCGACGCCTGCACCGCGCTGTTCTCGCAGCACTACCCGGATCTCGTGCGCTATGCGCGGAGCATCGCGGGCGATGCCGGGGGAGCAGAGGATGCCGTGCAGGATGCCTTCCTGCGGCTCTGGAAACGGCGTGAAACGATCGACCCCGAGCGCTCGGTGCGCTCGCTCCTCTACCGCGCCGTCCGCAACCTCGTGCTGAACGAGGCCCGCGACGCGGCCCTTCATCGCGACCTCCTCAAGGACATGCAACCGAACGGACACGCGCCCATGCCCGACGCGGCCGCCGGCGCCGGACTCATTGGCGACCGGATGCGCGGCTGGATCGGCGAGCTGCCGGAACGCCGGCGCGAGGCCTTCGAGCTCAGCCGGTTCTACGGACTCAGCTACGACGAAATTGCCGGCATCATGGGCGTCTCGAAGAAGACGGTGGAAAACCATATCCGCCTCGCGCTCCAGCATCTGCGCGACCGCCTGCACCAGTTCGATCCTCACCTGCTCCGCACATGAAAGCAACCGACGAACGCCCCGACGCCTCGATCCCGCCCGACATGGACGTCTGGCTCCGCGAACTGGCTCCCGCCGAACGGGGCGAGCTCGAACAGGCCTGGGCACTCGCGAGCCTGGCGGAGGAGCCTCCCCCCTCCGAGGCCCAGGTCGCCGCGGCGACAGCCCGCTTCCGGCAGGAACTCGAACGCACGTCGTCTCCGGCGGATCGGCCTCCCGCGACCCGGCGTCGCGGCGTCCGCCTCGCCGGCTGGAGCGTAATGCTCGTCGCCTGCGTCCTCCTGGCGCTCTGGTTCTTTGTTCGGCCGCACACGCTGGTCGCGCCGGCGGGCGAGCGCCTGCGCGTCACCCTGGCCGACGGCTCCCGGGCCGAACTCAACGGCGGCTCGACGCTGCGCTACCGGCGCGGCCTGCTCGGCGGCGTCCGCCGGGTCGCGCTCGACGGGGAGGCCTATTTCGACGTGACGCACGACGGCCGCCCGTTCGCCGTGACGACCGCCAACGCCGAAATCGAGGTGATGGGCACTGCCTTCGGCGTGTCGTCGTGGGGGGCGGAAGAGGCGATGACGGAGGTGATGCTGGAGGAAGGCGCCGTCCGCGTGCGGTCGGGGGGCGGGTCCGTGGATCTGACGCCCGGCCGATCGACGCGCGTCGCTGGCGAGGGGCCGCCGTCGGAGCCGGCGTCCTTCAACGCGGCGATGGCGTTTGCGTGGCGGACCGGCGGCATCGCCTTCGACCGCGCCACGCTGGCGGAGATCACCGGCGCCCTCGCGCGGCGGTTTGGCGTGGCGATCGAGCTGACTCCGCCACTCGCGGCAGACAGCCTGCGGATCACGCTGCTCCTGCCGGAGGCCACGTCGCCGGCGATCGTGCTGGACGACCTGTGCCGGTTTAGCGGCTGCGCGGTAGAATCGACACCGGCCGGCTACATCCTCACCAGGACCCCCTGACGATCAGCCGCTCTCAGCCCGTGAAGTAGGTCCATACCGCGATAACGATGACGGCGAGCACCATCGTGAACCCGAGGTCGCGCCGGCGCCAGCCTTCGTCCGACGGCAGCGCCGTCGTGTGGTCGACGGTGGCGAAGGTGAGGTCGTGCACCTTGTCGGCCGGCGGCGGATCGGTCATCAGGCTGACGCCCACGAGCACGGCCACGCAGATGACGAACAGGAAGGCCGCGAAGTGGAGGAAGTTGATGTCCGCGAAGGTGAACAGGAATCCGTCGAGGCTATCCTTGGACAGCTCGGCGACGAGCCGGCCCATCCCCAGCACAAACCCCGTCAGCAGCGACGCCATCGCCCCTCTGGCGTTGACGCGCTTCCACAGGATCCCCATCAGAAAGACGGCGGCGATGGGCGGGGCGATATAGCCCTGCACGCTCTGCAGGTACACAAAGATCTGCCCCGAGATCTTGCCCATGAACGGAATCCACGCCATCCCCAGGATCACCATCAGCACCGTCGCGACCTGGCCGACGCGCACCAGGGCGTGATCCGGCGTTTCGGGTTTCCACTTCTTGTAGATATCCCACGCGATGAGCGTCGAGCACGAGTTGAAGACCGAGGACAGGGAACTCATCAGGGCGGCGAGCAGGCCGGCCACGACCAGACCCCGCAAGCCGGCGGGGAGGAGGACGCCGATCAGCGTCGGCAGGGCGGCGTCGGAACGCTCCAGCTGGATCTCGCCCGATTGCGCCAGCACGTAGGCGATGATGCCCGGGACCACGAAGATGAACAGGGGCAACTGCTTCAGCAGGCCGCCGAAGATGGTGCCGCGCCGCGCGTTGTCGACATTCTGCGCCGAGAGGACACGCTGCACGATGAACTGGTCGGTACACCAGTACCAGACGCCGAGGATGGGCGCGCCGAAGACGATGCCCGTCCAGGGGAAGTCGGGGTCCGTCATCGGCTTCCAGACGCTGAAGAAGCCGGTGCCGGCGGCGGCGTACATGTTGTCCCAGCCGCCGATCTCGTTCAGGCCCACGACGGTGACGGTGAGGGCGCCGCCGATCAGGACGAACATCTGCAGCATGTCCGTATACAACACCGCACGCAGCCCGCCGAACACGGTGTAGATGCCGGTGAAGAGTGTGATCAGGATGGCGCCGGTCCACATGTCGATGCCCATCAGCGCCTCGAAGACGATGCCGCCGGCGGCGATGGTGATCGAGATCTTGGTGAGGATATACCCGACGATCGAGATGCCGGCGAGGTACCCGCGCGACCACTTGTCGTACCGGCGCTCCAGAAACTCGGGCATGGTGAACACGCCGCTCTTGAGGTAGAAGGGGACGAAAACCCAGCCGAGCAACAGGAGGATGATGGAGGCGAGAATCTCAAACTGTCCGACGGCCACGCCGCTTGCGGCGCCCGTGCCGGCGAGCCCGATGATGTGCTCGGCGCCGATGTTGGAGGCGAACAGGGAGGCGCCGATGACGAACCAGCCGGCGTTGCGACCGGCGAGGAAGTAGCCGGCGGAGGTCTGTTCGCCTTGCTTCTCTTTGCGGCCTACGCCAAAGGCCACGGCGAACACGGCCACGAAGTAGGCGGCGATGATCACCCAGTCCAGGGTGCTAATGATCTCCATGATGATCTCAGAAGCGCACCGGGTGGATCGGGATGCGCGGTTCGTAACGCTAGGGGGGCTTGAAGCGCCTCTATCTTACAGATTATTAGCCAGTAAGTCTACGTTTTAGCGGATCACGGCCGGTGAAGATTGGTAGAGCATCCCCCGGCGTCGCCGGCCCGAACGTTTACCGAAACAACGCAAGATCGACATGACTTCGCCCGCGTCCGAACCGGATCGCATCTACGCCGCCCCTCTCGGGCAGGTGCCGGATTTCGTCTTCGATGCGTCCGTCGCGGCCGTCTTTCCGGATATGATCGCGCGCTCGGTGCCTGGCTACGCCGGCATCCTGTCCATGCTCTCGCTGCTGGCGCGGCGTCATGCGCTGCCGGCGTCGGTCTGCTACGACCTCGGATGTTCGCTCGGCGCCTCCACGCTGGCGATGCGCCGGGGCATCGCCCACGCGGCGTGCCGGATCGTGGCGGTGGATAACGCCGAGTCGATGGCGGCCGGCTGCCGGAAGGCCGTCGAGGCGGAGCGCGGGGTGCCGGTCGAGGTGCGCTGCGCCGACATCGAAGACGTCGCGATCGAACAGGCCTCGCTGGTGGTGATGAACTTCACCCTGCAGTTCATTCCCCTCGATCGGAGGGAGCCGCTGCTGCGGCGCATCCGGGCCGGCATGGTGCCCGGCGGCGCGCTGGTGCTCTCTGAAAAAGTCGCCTTCGCCGACGCCCGGCAGCAGGAGATCATGACGGCGCTCCATCACGACTTCAAGCGCGCCAACGGCTACAGCGACCTCGAGATCAGCCAGAAACGCGCCGCGCTGGAGCGGGTGCTGATTCCCGAGACGATCGACACGCACCGGGAACGCCTCGCGCGCGCCGGGTTCTCGGCCAGCTTTGTCTGGCACCAGGCGCTCAACTTCGTCTCGATGCTCGCGCTGCCATGATCGACTACGCCCCGCTCTACGAACGGCTAATGACCACGCCGATGGCCGGCTGGCTGGATACGCTTCGTGCGCAGGTCGGAGAGCGCCTGGCGGAAGAGCGGCATGGCGACCTGGCCGGCTGGATCGCCGCGCTCGACGCGCTGCCGCGGGCCCGGCCCTCGTCGATCGATCTGACGTCGGCGAGCGTCCGCATCGGCGGGGCGGACGATCTGGACGACGAAGGCCGGCGCCGCCTCGTCGACGGGTTGCAGGTACTGCATCCGTGGCGCAAAGGGCCGTTCGACCTGTTCGGCGTGCGGATCGACACCGAGTGGAGGTCCGACTGGAAGTGGGATCGCCTCGCGCCGCATGTCGCGCCGCTGCGGGGGCGGCGCATCCTGGATGTCGGCTGCGGCAACGGGTATCACGCGTGGCGGATGGCCGGCGCAGGCGCGGATCTCGTCGTGGGGATCGATCCGTACCTGGTGTTTGTCGCCCAGTTTGCCGCGATGCGGCGGTATGCGCCGGAACCTCCCGTTCACGTGCTGCCGCTGGGCATCGAGGAGCTGCCCCCGGGGTTGACCGGGTTCGATACGGTGTTTTCGATGGGCGTCCTGCACCACCGCCGCTCGCCCATGGATCACCTGCTGCAACTCAAGTCGCTGCTGCGGCCGGGTGGCGAGCTGGTGCTGGAGACGCTGGTCATCGAAGGGCCCAACGGCGCCACGCTGGTGCCGGTGGACCGGTATGCGCGGATGCGCAACATCTGGTTCCTGCCCACGCCGCAGACGCTGGCCGGCTGGCTGCGGCGCTGCGGGTATCGCCACGTTCGCGTAGTCGATGTCGCCCCGACGCGCACCGAAGAGCAACGCCGCACAGCCTGGATGCGCTTCGATTCCCTCGCCGAAGCCCTCGATCCCCACGACGCGACGCGAACCATCGATGGCCACCCCGCCCCCATCCGCGCCGTACTGCTAGCCGAAACCCCATCATAACCCCCGTCAAGCGCTCGCTATCCGCTCGCAATGACGGGAGGCGGTAAAAAACCCAGTCATCCCGAGTCGCGATGGAATCGCGGAAATCCGAGGGACCTCCCGGCCTTGCACAGCGTCCCGCCAGACCGAATTCAAGGCCGGGCGGTCCCTCGTCAAGCGCTCGCTATCCGCTCGCGATGACGGGAGGCGGTAAAAAACCCAGTCATCCCGAGCCGCGATGAAATCGCGGAGATCCGAGGGACCTCCCGGCCTTGCACAGCGTGTTGCCATGCCGTGCGGTCCCTCGTCAAGCGCTCGCTATCCGCTCGCGCTGCTCGGGATGACGGGGCGCGGCAATCCGAGGGACCCCCCGGCCTTGCACAGCGTGTTGCCATGCCGGGAGGTCCCTCGTCAAGCGCTCGCTATCCGCTCGCGCTGCTCGGGATGACGGGGCGCGGCAATCCGAGGGACTCCCCGGCCTTGCAAAGCCTCGCATTTTTAATGCACACGGTACGCGGGCGGTCATTTTTGTGTCTAGCAGGTGCAAAAACCCTGGTAAAGACATGGCCCGCAGCTTTTATGTGTACATCCTGAGCAATCGCCGGCGCACGGTGCTATACACCGGTATCACCAACAATCTGGCATACCGGCTGCAGAGACATCTCTCGGGAAAAGGAAGTGCTTTTACATCCAAATACCGGGCGACAGACCTGGTCTACGCCGAGGCATTCGAGAATCCGAGTGAAGCCATCGCACGGGAGAAACAGATCAAGTCATGGCGGCGAGAGAAAAAGCTCGCATTGATACTGAAGGAAAACCCCCACATGAATGATTTAAAGGGGGACCTGATTTGAGCGACCGATGCCTCCTCTTAAACCCCGTCATCCCGAGCCGCGATGCAATCGCGGAATTCCGAGGGACCCCCCAGCCTTTCACACGTGTTGCCAGTCCGTGCGGTCCCTCGTCAAGCGCTCGCTGCGCGCTCGCGCTGCTCGGGATGACGGGGTGCGGTAAAAAACCCAGTCATCCCGAGCCGCGATGGAATCGCGGAAACCCGAGGGACCCCCCGGCCTTGCACAGCGTGTTGCCATGCCGGGCGGTCCCTCGTCAAGCGCTCGCTGCGCGCTCGCGCTGCTCGGGATGACGGGGGCGCGGAAACCCGAGGGACCTCCCGGCGAAGCACAGCGTGTTGCCATGCCGGGAGGTCCCTTGTCAAGTGCTCGCTGCGCGCTCGCGCTGCTCGGGATGACGGGAGGGGGCCAACGCTAGCGCAGCAGGGTCATGGTGCCGGTCTGTGCGCTGCCCTGGGCTTCTATCCGGTAGAAGTAGATCCCGCTCGGCATGGCCTCGCCGGCGGAGCCGGTTGCATCCCAGCGGAGTTGCGTGTCGCCGGCGGAGACCGCGCCGCGGAATAGTTCGGTTACGCGGCGGCCCAGCGCGTCGTAGATCGTGACGGTGACGGTCATCGGCTCGGCGACCGAGAAGGCGATTTGCGTTTCCGGGTTGAACGGGTTCGGGTAGTTGCCTCGCAACGCGATGCCGGCCGGAAGCTCGGGATCGCGGTCAACCCCCACGCTGGTGCCCGCGACGAGCGCGAAGTTGATCTCGAAGCGCCCCGCGCTCAGTTCCAGGTTGGCCGCCGCGTCGAGGGTGGCGGCGCCGTCGTGGAATCGGCTGGCGTAGCCGGGATGCGCGGCCTTGAGGCGGATACCCGCGCCCGGTGTAACGCCGGCGATCTCGTACATCCCGTCGGCATGGGTGCGGACGGAACTCAGCACATCGCCCGACGCATTAAGCGCGTAAACCGTCGCGCCGTCGATCGCGTCACCACTCGCGTCCGTCACCTGGCCGAAAATGTAGCTGCTGTTTTCCGGGCTCGCGCCATCGTCTTCAGGCGATGCGCGGTAATAGACCGGCATCAGGTCGAAGTCGATGCCGGCAAGCTGCGCGCCGTTGCGCACGGAAAGCCGCGTCGCGTCGGACGGCTCGTAGGTGTCGTCGAAGTATTCGAGGGCATGGTATGGGGCGAAGCTCCAGACGACGTACTCGCCCTCCGGTAGCGCGGCGAACTCATAGGCGCCCCGCGTGTCGGCGATCGCCGTAAAGATGCGGTTCGGGTCGTCATCCACCATGGCCTGGACGATGGCGAAGTCGAGGGCGACGCTGTCCTGCGTCGTGACCTGCCCGGCGATGGCGCCTTCACCCTCTTCCACCCGCATCAGCGCGAGGGCTGCACGGGTCGTCTCACCGCCCACGATCTCGACGATGTACCCCGATACGCCGGCGGGGTCGATGTTTTCGATCATCCGCCCGCCCTGCGCGAACACATTCACGAAGTACGTCCCGTTCGGCAGGCCGGCAATCTCGAACTCGCCCGAGTCGAGCGTAAGCGTGTAATACGGAACGGGGTTTATGGGCCACGCGGCGTAGTCCCAGTAGTAGGGAGATACCTCGACATAGGCGCCGCCGGCCGGGGTGTTGTCGTCGAAGGTGACGACGCCGGCCAGCGTGCCGTAGATCGAACGCACGTCGAGCTTGAAGTTTATCTCGTCGCGTACATCGCCGTCGGCCAGTTCGATCGGCGTGGCGTCGGCCGGCGTGTCCGCGCCGTCAAACCATTGCGCCGCATAGCCGCCTTCCTCCCAGTAGGAGGCATTGACGGTGTAGGTGCCAGCCGGGAGGTAGTCGAACCGGTAGGCGCCCAGGCTGTCCGTCTGCGTTTGCTGTTCGGCATACCAGACCGGATCGTCCGGACGCGCCGCGTCGCTGGCCCAGGAGACCGTCACGTAGGCGCCGGCCAGCGCGCGGCCGTCCACATGGTGCACGGTGCCCGAGATCGACGCCGCGCCCTGGGTGAGGGGCAGCTTGAAGTCGACCTCCGCCGGGTCGGACATCCCGTCCTTCAAAACGACCGGTTCCGCGCCCACGAACGACGGCGAGTCCGGCCACCATCGTTCGATGCACTGCCAGAACAGGCAGGATGAGGTCCAGACATAATATTCGCCATCGATCAGCCGCTGAATGGTGTACCGGCCGTCGCTGTCCGTCATCCCGAAGGCCATCCCGAATCCGATATCCATGGGATAGACGTAGCTTCCGGGCGATGAGAAGACGTAGGCGCCCGCGACCGGATGGCCATCCTGATCCACGACTCGCCCCTCGATGACGCCGTCGGCGCGGGGCAGCGTGAAGTCGATGCCGGCGGTCGTCTCATTCTCCTGCACGTCGACCGGCGTGGCTTCTTCCCAGCGGTAGACCTGATCATACCAGATCGTCGTGTAAAACACGTCGGTCCAGTAATCGAGCGCTACGCGATAGGAGCCGACGGGGATGTTCTCGAACGTATAGGTGCCGTTTTCGTCGGTGCGGGCGAAGGCGGAGAGGTAGATGGGCACGTCGCTGAACGGTTCGAGGCGCAGATACGCTTCGCGCGCCGGCTCGCCGTCGGCGGTGGTCACCGTGCCGGAGATGCTACCCGTGGTGCCCACGAGGTCGAGCTCGAAGTCGATGCCGGGCGTATCGCGTCCGTTCTCGACGGCGACCGGCGTGGCGTCCTCGATCCGCGTCACGCCGTCATACCAGGCATAGACAGTGAACCACTGGCCGTATGCCTGCGCCTGCACCAGGTACTGGCCGGCACTCAGGCCGGTCACCGTGAAGCGTCCCTCCTCGTCCGTGCCGGCCCAGTAAATGGGATCGATATACATCGAGTCCGGCGGCATCGTGAAGTCGGTCTGTACGTAGATCGAGGCGTTGGGAATGGGGCTGCCGTCCGGGGAAGAGACGGTGCCCGAGATGGACCCGCTGCGTTCGAGCCGAAAATCGATGCCCGAGACCGTCGCGTCGGATCCAACGGGCACGGCGGTGGCGAGGTCCATGCGCTCGACGCCGTCGTAGAACTGGTGAAAATAGCCGGCCGCCCAGGCTTCCACGATGTAGTTGCCGGCGTACAGGTTGTCGATGCGGTACGTGCCGTCGGCGTCGGTCGTGACCGTCGTCCCCCGATAGGGCTGATCGCGCGGATAGACGACGACCTCGGCGCGCGCAAGCGGCGTTGCTCCGTCGGCGGCGAAGACGGTCCCTTCGATGGCGCCCGAGCCCACCTGGAGCGGCTCGAGGAAGAAGTCGATGCCTTCCATCACGAGGTCGGGCCCTACGGGAATCTGCTCGGCGTTGAAGAGGTCGTAGGACTGGCGGAAGAACTGGGCCTGGTATCCGTCGGCGCCGGCCATGAGGTAATATTCGCCGGGCGACAGGTTCATGGCGCGGTACGCCCCGTCCGCGTCTACCGGCACGAGCTGCCAGGCGGTCGGGTTGTCCAGCAACCGCGCCGCCACCACCAGCACCCAGGCGCTGGCCGGGTCGGCCGGCCCCTGCACGATGCCGGCGACGACGCCGACGCCTACCGAGTCGTCTGCGGCCTGTTTGGCGGCGTCGTTGGCGGCCGGCATGCCGGCAAGTTCCGCTCGGATGACGTGCAGGGCGCGCATGGCCTCCTGCCGTTGTGCGGGGTCAATTGACGGCGTGGATTGCGCCGAGGCTTCCCGGCCGCCGAGCAGTGCCAGGAAAAGAAGAGCAAGGGCTAGATGTCGCATGGCGATGTGGGTTTTGATCCGATGAGAACGCGGCATAGGCCGGCGTCGAAAGGCGATTTTTAGACCCCGCCTGCGGGAGTGCTATTCCTTCGTTACATGTTCGTTACGGGATAGGGGCCGGTCTGACGTTATGCGGAGGCAAGCCGGCCTGTCTAGTAAGGAAAAGAGCACAGACCCTGCAGCGCCCCTTGCCAGGCCCGGTTCGCGTTTTGTATCGTGAGTCGATCTAGTACAATCAGTACGATCGAAGATCGGCAACGTTCGTGCCTCTCTGGCCGGTCTTTTTGCTTTCTATGGTGCTGACAGTGGGTGTGCTCGGCCTTGCAATCCAAACGAGCTCCCCTATGCATGTACTGTCTTATCTGTCCGCACTCGTGCTGACCGCCGTCTTTGCTGTCAACTTCTGCTATAACAAGGAAGGTGACTGCGATGTGATGGCCACCTACTATCCGAGCGAGAACAAGACCTACTGGACCTCCGCTTGCGAAGATGGTGGTGTTTTTCTCGGCGCCATCGGTGGAAACACCATTCCCGGTATCTGTGGCGTCTGATTGCTCAAGCCCCGCACCTGCAAACTGATTCGATCAAGGAGGATCCTATGAAGAGGATTTGTACCCAGCTAACGCTCGTGTTTGCGTTGGTTTTTAATTCCTGTGCCCAATCCCCATCGCCAGTCAGCGAATCGCCAGAGATGCCGGTGATGAGTGTCATCGATGCGACCGCTCACTCCATGACTCCTGCGATGCTGGAGGGTCGAAAATTGACACCGGAAGAACGCAGCCAATTGGCGGAGACCGGACTGAATGCGACGGTCCTTATCCACAGGACCATTGCAAACGCGTCGAATTGGCGCGAAGCCCATGCTGCGCTACAACTCTATCTTCGCGCGGACACCGAGTCGCCGTCCTATCTCCGCGAGCAGATCGTGAGTGTACGCATGCTTCAGCTCATCCTGTCCGGTCCTGAGCGGGACGCGGACGCGATGGCCGCGATCGCACAATACACCGAGCTGCTGTCAAAGAATCGGTCTCCGGAAGGGGCGCTTCTGGTGCAGGCGCTTCAGACGCTCAAGGGATACTGGACGCCAGAACAGATTGCCGATGCTGCCCAGGGTGGTATGGTCGGGATTGAGGCATTCCTCGCCAGACGCACCTGTCCTGATTGCGCCGATAAGCAGCACAGTCCTGCGATCAACGCGAAGGTCCAGGCCGGCGAAGATGTCTTTCTGATGCAGATCGAGCACGCTCTGGATCAGCTCAAGGCGATGAGCACGCTGTAACGTGCCGGCATCCCCGCACCGCGCGCGGATGCAAAAAACCGCCGGCGTCGCTGTAACGACGCCGGCGGCCTGTGCTAACCGCTGCTCTCCTCCACAACGGTTAGTTCCTCGAGTCGCTCCCCGGGGAAGCGCTTACTTCAGCAGCAGGACGTTGCGCGTCGCCACGAACGCGCCGGCCTGCATGCGGATCAGATACACGCCGCTGGCGACGGTGCCGCCGGCGTCCGTGGTTCCGTCCCAGACGGCTTCATGAAGCCCGGCCCCGCGCTCGCCGTCGATCAGGGTCGATACGTGCCGGCCCATCGCGTCGTACACGATCAGTCGAACAGGCGAATCGGCCGGCAGCGCGAAGCGCAGCGTGGTGGTCGGGTTGAAGGGATTGGGATAGGCGCCTTCCAGCGCGTAGCTGTCGGGCAGGCGATCGTCGAGCAGGACGAACGCGGGCGCATCGCCCTGCGCGCCCCGCGCGGCAAACACAGGCGCCGAGGCGCCGCGCGGGCTTTCGTCAGGACCTGTTCCGGAGGGGACATACCCGGCATCGGTGGTCATCACGACCCTGTCCAGAATCAAGCCGTCCTTGCGCAGCCAGAAATGGATCGTGTGCAGGCCGGCGGACGCGATGGCGTACGGCGTCGTGACGCTGTTGCTCTGGAAGACGACCCACTCCCAGGAACCGTAAAGGTTGGTCTGGAAGATGTCGTATTTCCCCCCCAGTGTGCCGTCGAAACCGACATAGACCGAATTGCCGTTTTTGTCCGGCGCCCAGAGCCGTCCCCAGACGTAATAGTCGCCCGTGGTCGTAAACGTCGCGTTGAAGGCGATCTCGGGGCTGGTCGTCTCGGCGTTATTCTTGATCTGGCTGCCGTCGTCGGGGTAGGCCTCCATCGCGCTCGCCCCGCTGTAGCCGGCATGCGCCGTGTTTTCGATCCACTCGTGGCCGCTCCGCGCGATGCGCGTGTGGAAGTGCTCCGCTTCGAAGACGACCAGACCGCCCGATTCGATGAACGCGCCGTCGCCGCCGGGCTCAACCACGACGAGGGATTGGGTGTCGGTGTCGGTCAGGCCGTCGTCGTCGGTGACGGTGAGGACGACCGTGTAGGCGCCGGCGGCTGCGTAGGTGTGCGTCGTCGTTTCACCGGAACCGGAAGCGCCGTCGCCGAAGTCCCAGCTCCAGGCCACGATGGCTCCGTCGCTATCGCTCGATGCTGACGCGTCGAAGCTCGCTTCCAGCGTGCCGGCCGTCTGGGTTGCCGTGAAGCTCGCCGTCGGCGGCAGAGCGCCGGCCACGACGGTAATGTCCTGCGTGTCCTGGTCCGTGGCGCCCCCATCGTCGGTGACGCTCAGGGTGACCTGGTAGGTGCCGTCGGCGAGATAGCTATGGCTGGCGGTTTCGCCCGTCCCCGTGCTCCCGTCGCCAAAGTCCCAGTCCCAGGAAACGATCGTCCCGTTGTCCGTCGAGGCGCTCGCGTCGACGTCGATGTCCCGCGTGCCGGCCACGTTCGCGGCGACGAACGAGGCCACCGGAGGGGGATTGCCCACCAGGATCGTCTGTACGGAGGAGGCGGTTTTGCCCTGGTTGTCGGTCACGGTCAGCGTGATCGTGTACAGGTCGATCGACGCATAAGTATGCGACGTCGACGCGCCGGCTCCGGTCTGGCCGTCGCCGAAATCCCATTCCCAGAGGACGATCGCTCCGTCGGGGTCGAAGGAGGCCGAGCCATCCAGGTCGAGGTCCAGCGCGCCGGCTCCAGGGGTTGCGGTGAAGCTTGCAATGGGTGTTGCGTTGCCGACCTCCTGGTTGTAGCGCGCCAGGAAGATGTCGTCCAGCCCGGCGCTGGCGACCGTGGCGGAGCCGTCGCCGGCGACCGACAGGTCTGCCGTGCCCCGGAATCGCCCGGTCATCACGATGATCGATCCGTCCGCCGTGTTGTCGACGCCCTGGCCGAAGTCGTTGTTGGTGCCGCCGACCTTAAACGCCCAGATGAGGTTGCCGCCGGCGTCGTACTTGGCCAGAAAGGCATCGTACGGGCCGTTTCCCGTCAACTCAAACGTTCCGTTGGGGTCGAAGTCGACCGTGCCCTGTAGGAAGCCGGCTGCGTAGTAATTGTTGTCGTCGTCGACGCCGATGTTGAAAATCTGGGTCGAAGCCTTCGTGCTCACGTTTTCGAGAAGGAAGGCCCACACCAGGTTGCCGTCCGGATCGTATTTCGCGAGATAGCCATTGTTCAGGGCGTTGCCCGGGAGGTTATAGACACCGGGCCCCGGATCGAAGTCGACCGTGTTCTTGATGAAGCCGGCTCCAATGGTGTTGCCGGCCCGGTCTACCGCGATGGCGGTTCCGAGGTCGCGCGCCGTGGCGCCGAGGTTGAACGCCCAGAGGTATTGACCGTCCGGATCGAACTTGCCGATCCAGGCATCGGATTCGCCGTTGCTGTGGATCTGCTCGCCGCCCGTCGTGCCGACGACGGGGTTGCGTTTGAACCACCCGGTGACATAGCTGTACCCGGCGTCGTCCACCACCATCCGGAAGCCCCGCTGGTTGTCGATTTGCGCATCCGGGGCGACGTAGGCCCAGAGGTATTCGCCGTCCGTGGAGTACTTGACGCGGAAGATGTCCAGATCCCCCGTGCTCGTGAATTCGGCGACGCCGGGGCCCGGGTCGAAGTCGACGGTTCCCTGGATGCCGCCGGTCAGGTAAACCTGGCCAGACGGATCGACGGCGATGTCCTCGCCGGCATCGTCGATCTCGCCGCCGAACGAGAAGCCCCACACGAAGTGCCCGTCGTTGGTGTATTTGGCGACAAACGTGTCGAGTTCGCCGTTGCTGGTGATCGTATGAACTCCGTCGGGGTCGAGATCCGCCGTGCCGGTGAAGCGGCCCATGACGTAGACGTTGCCGGCGGCATCGAGCGCGATCCCATGGCCCAGGTCGGCGCCGGTGTCGCCGAACCCGAGGGCCCAGCGGAAACCGCCCGACGCGTCGTAGGAGGCCACGAAGACGTCCTCTCCGCCGGCGCTGGTCAGGTTAAAAATGCCCGGGCCGGGGTCGAAGTCTACCGTGTTCATAAAACGCCCGGTCAGGTACGTGTTACCCGCGGCGTCCAGCACGAGGTCTTCGCCGGCGTCGTAACTGCTACTGCCCATACGGGCGAAATAATCCAGGGTCTGGCCGTTGGCCGGCGGGCTCAGCAGCAGAAACATCCCAAACAGGCCGCCGATCCATCGCAGTAATGCGTTGGCGTCAGGATGGGATGCGCGGCGGCAGCGGTCTGGCACCGCGGACGGGTGGAAATTTTTCGGATACATGATGTCTCCTCACATTAAAGGTCATAAGTAGCTGTGATTTGAGGGGAGACCCGTTGCAGGCGACTGATCAAACTGAACAACGCGGTGGGCACGAGGAGATGCTGGGCGGACGAGGAGAGAGGGTCCGCTAGGTGTGCCTGGGAAGCCCGCGGGCTTGTTCGTGTGCTGTCAATGAAGCGGGTACACAGCTATAGACCGATTTTTGGCCGGCATGGGATCATGCGCGGCGCGCTTTTCTTTACGGACCTCATGCGCGTCCCATGTTGCAGCAGAGATCCGTCCCCCATCGCATCCCGGGCGCAAAACGTCACTTCACCAGGCATCTGGGCGTCGATCTTTTCTCTGTGCCCGGGTTTTGGTACACTACGTATATCGTCGACGCCCAGCGAAATGTGACCGACATGTCCGTAGCCGCCGCTCTACCTATCCGTTGCGCCGTGTGGATCATGGTGATGCTCTGTTATGCGGCGTGTCGCGCGCCGGGAGAATCGGACCTGCCGGACGTGGTCGATTTCGACGCAGACATCCAGCCGATCCTGTCGAACAACTGCTATGTCTGCCACGGCCCCGATGTCAGCACGCGGGAGGCAGGCCTCCGTCTCGATCTTCGGGATTCGGCCCTTGTCGTGTTGAAGGGTGGAACAACCGCCATCGTGCCGGGCGATCCCCACGCTAGCGAGCTGATCAAACGCATCCGTTCGGAGGATCCCGAGGAGCGTATGCCGCCGCCCGAAGCGAAAAAGGTGTTATCTCCCCGCGAGCGGGCCTTGATCGAACGCTGGATCGAACAGGGCGCGGAATACCGTCCCCACTGGGCGCTCGTGCCGCCCGAAAGACAGGAGCCGCCGTTCGTCCGCCGGCTCGTCGCGCCCGAAAACCCGATCGACCGCTTTCTGGAAGCCCGCCTCACCGCCGCCGGCGTGCGTCCGGGGCCCCCGGCGTCCCGCGAGAGCCTGATGCGCCGGCTCTCGTTTGTACTGACCGGGTTGCCGCCGACGCCCGAGGGCATCGATGCGTTTCTTGCGGACGCGTCGCCCGAGGCCTACGAGCGCCTCGTCGACCGCCTGCTCGCCTCGCCCCAATTCGGGGAGCGATGGGCCCGGCACTGGATGGACGTCGTTCGATACGCCGACACCAAGGGGCACGAGTTCGATTACCCCGTCATAGGCGCATGGACGTACCGGGATTATCTCATCCGCGCGTTCAACCAGGACCTGCCTTATGACCGGTTCGTGCTGGAACAGCTCGCCGGCGACCTCCTGGACCAACCGCGGCGCCATCCCGACGAGGGGTACAGCGAATCGGCCATCGGGACGATGTTTTTTACGCTCGGCGAGGGGACCCACAGCCCGGTGGATCTGCAGATCGACGAGTCGATCCGGATCGACAACATCATCGATGTGACGGGAAAGACCTTCATGGGGCTGACGGTCGCCTGCGCCCGTTGCCACGATCACAAATTCGACCCGATCCCGACGACGGACTACTACAGCCTCTACGGCATCGTCAAGAGTTCGCGTTTCGCGCTGCGCGATGCCCACGAGACGCCGGCGCTGGAGGACGAGACCACGGAAATTGCCGCGCTGGATCATGATGTGCGCGCCGCGCTCGGCCGTCGGTGGATGGATGAGCTGGTCGCCGTGGGCGATGCGCTGCCGCCGCTCGCCCCCGGGGAGGCCTTCCAGCCGGCCGATTCGCTGGCCCGGTCGCTTGGCGACTTTAGCGCGGGCCGGGGTTTCGATGGGTGGCGCGTCGATGGCCTCGCCTTCGGCACGAAGCCCGTGGCCGGTGCTCCGGTTTTCGAGGGGGAACGGCTGCTCACCCTGAAGTCGCCCCGCGCGTCCAGCGCAGCGATCTCCACGAAAATCTTCGGCACGCTGCGTTCGCCGACTTTCGTGATCGACGCCGACCATATCACCGTGCGCGCCGCCGGCAGGGCGTCCCGTGTGCGGCTCATCATCGACAATTTCCAGCTGATCCAGTACCCCATTTACGGGGGGCTCGAACAGGCGCCCGACAGCGCCGCGATGCAGAACTACACGTTCGATGTCGCCCGCTGGAAAGGCCGGCCGGCGTATATCGAGCTGTTTCCCGGGTATTTCAAGCAGCAAACGCCGGTGCGCGAAGCCGGCGCGTATATCGAAGCCGAAGGGGCCTGGATGCACGATGCACCCCTTGAGCGCGCAACAACCTCGCCGGCGCCCCTGGCAGGGGCCGCGCTGCGCGCTGCGCTCTCCGACGCCGTGCGTCGCTGGGTGGATGGGCTGGCGGACTATACCGAGGTCGCCCTGTTGAACGGCGCCATCGAAGCCGGCTATCTGTCCTCCGAAGGGATCGACCTGGCGGCGGAGCAGGGACGTCGCGCCGAGCGGGAGGCGTCGCTGCCGGAACCGGTGCTCATGATGGCCATCCTGGATGGCGACGGTGAGGATCAACCGGTATTCGTGCGCGGCAGCGTGGGCATGCCGTCGCCCGAGCGGGTGCCGCGGCGTTTCATGCATGCCCTCCAGCGTGGCGACGCGCCGTTCGAGGAGGCCGGCAGCGGCCGGCTCGCCTTCGCCGAGGCGGTCGTCGACCCCGCCAACCCGCTCACGGCCCGCGTCATGGTCAACCGCATCTGGCACCACGTCTTCGGACGCGGGCTCGTCGATACGGTCGATAACTTCGGCCTCCAGGGAAGCCGGCCCACCCATCCGGAGCTGCTGGACTATCTGGCCGTGCGGTTCGTCGAGGAAGGATGGTCGATGAAGGCGATGATTCGCCTGATGGTGACGTCCGAGGCGTTCCAGCGCGCCACCACGCCGGATCGGCGCGCCCAGGAGCGCGACCCCGACAACCGGTTATGGCACCAATATCCCGTGCGCCGGCTCGAGTCCGAAGCCATCCGCGACGCCATGCTCGCGGCGTCGGGCGAGCTTGATCTTGCGATGTACGGCCCCCCCGTGCCGGTGTACCTGTCCGACTTCATGACCGGTCGCGGTCGACCGGGCGAGTCCGGACCGCTCGATGGCGACGGCCGGCGCAGCATCTATCAGGCCGTGCGGCGCAATTTTCTGTCGCCGCTGATGCTGGTGTTCGATATGCCGATCCCGTTCTCCACGTTCGGGAGCAGGAACGCCTCCAACGTCCCGGCCCAGTCCCTGGCGTTGCTCAACGACCCCTTCGTCGCGCAGCAGGCCGAGGCCTGGGGCCGCCGGATGGTGGCGCTCCGTGAGCTGGACGCGCCGCAGCGCGTGCGGAGCATGTACCGGATGGCGCTGGCGCGCGCGCCGGCGGAAGAAGAGCTGCACGCCGCGCTCGATTTCATCGCGGCGCAGGCCGCGCTGTACGAACTGGACGAAAGCGCCGCGCTGAACGACCCGCGCGTCTGGCGCGACTACGCGCATGCCCTGTTCAACCTCAAGGAATTCATCCACCTCGTCTGACCCGCCGCCGCGTATGAAGCCGCATCGACCCTGCCGCCATCTGTCCCGCCGCGAAATGCTCGCGCTGTGCCGCAACGGGTTCGGATCCGTCGCCCTGACGTCGCTGCTCGGCAGCGCGGCGTTCGGCTGCCAGGTGACCAGCGGCGGTCCGGCCGGCGCGACCATGCCTATGACGCCCCGCCGGCCCGACGCCATCCCGCAAGCCCGCAGCGTCATCTTTCTCTACATGGATGGCGGCGTCTCGCAGGTCGACTCGTTCGACCCCAAACCGCGCCTCGACCGCGAACATGGCCAGAGCCCGTACGCCAAGTTCAAGGTCGACAACACCCAGTTCGACGACGTGGGCACCATCCTGAAAAGTCCCTGGCGGTTCCGTCAGTACGGCGAGAGCGGGATGCCGGTGAGCGATCTGTTTCCGCACATCGCCACCTGCGTCGACGACCTGGCGCTCGTTCGTTCGATGGTGTCCCAGTTTCCCGAACACACGAACGCCAACTATTTTCTGCACACCGGCATCGGCATCCAGGGCCGGCCCAGCATGGGGGCGTGGGTGACGTACGGGCTGGGCAGCGAGAACCAGAACCTGCCTGGGTATGTGGTGATCGATGGCGGACTGGTGCCCCCAGGCGGACTCGACAACTTCAACAGCGGGTTCCTGCCGGCTGCGTTCCAGGGGTCGGTGTTCAAGGCTGGCGAGACGCCGCTGGCGAACGTCCGCCCGCTGGAGGAGGACCCGCGCATCCAGGCGAGCAAGCGCGCGCTGATGCGGCGAATGGACGATGCGCTGCTGGGCAAACTCGGGCCGGCGGACCCCATCGAGTCGTCTATCGCGAATTACGAGCTGGCGTTTCGGATGCAGGCCTCGGTGCCGGAGCTAACCGATCTCTCGGGCGAATCGGCGGCGACGCGCCGGCTGTACGGGCTCTATTCGGACGATCCGCATACCCGCAGCTACGGGATGCAGTGCCTCCTGGCCCGCCGGCTCGTCGAGCGTGGCGTCCGCTTCATCGAACTCACCTGCCCCCGCGTCGACGCCGACCGCTGGGATCAACATGCGAGCCTGAAAAAAGGGCACGAACTGAACGCCCACGCCGTCGACCAGCCCATCGCCGGACTGCTGAGGGACCTGAAGGCGAGGGGGCTGTTCGATCAGACGCTCGTCGTGTGGGCCGGCGAGTTCGGGCGCACGCCGTTTGCGCAGGGGTCGGACGGGCGGGATCACAACCCGTCGGCCTTCAGCATCTGGCTGGCCGGGGCCGGCGTGCGGGGCGGCACCATCTATGGCGAAACGGATGAGTACGGGTACCGCGTGGTCGACAAGCCGACGACCATTCACGACCTCCACGCCACGATGCTCTATCTCCTCGGCCTCGATCACGAAAAGCTGACCTACCGCTTCGGCGGGCGCGACATCCGCCTGACGGACGTGCACGGCCATGTCGTGCACGACATCCTCTCCGCCTGATCCCTTCAGTGCACGTCGGCGGCGGACACCCGCTCCAGAATGATTTCGACAACGTCCTGGCCGGTGCCGTCGACATTGACGCGCATCGGCCGCAGCATCCGGTAGCCGTCCGCGCGGACGTCGATCGAGCGTACCCCGACCGGGGTTTGGATCGTCATCGGGGTGTATTGCCCCGTCGCCTTGCCATCGATCCAGATCTCGCCGATCACGAACGAGCCGTCTTCGTCGAACGAATTGATGTCGACCGTGGCGTCCCTGGTGAAGTCGATGGTGAAATGCTGGTCCTCATTGTAGCGGGGCAGCAGCATGCGCTGCCATTTGCCGAAGGCGGGATGCTGTACGGTGACCAGATGGGAGTCCGGCGATGCCATGAGCGTGTGCAGCCCCTCCGCTCTCGGGATGACCAGCTCGTCGTCCAGGTACACATCGCCGCGCGGCGTGATGTGCAGTTTGATCGCTCCGTCGCGAGGTTTCAGCGTTTGGTCGATCGGCAGCGTCTGCCCGGCGCTGATGTCGATGTCGGTTGTGACGGCTTCATAACCCTCCAGCGTGAGCGCGACGGTTGCCGGCCCCGGCGGCAGCGCCGCCCCATTTTTCGGCGTCTTGCCCGATAGCTTACCGTTGATGAGGACCACGGCCCCTGCGGGGCGCGAGGTGATTGCGAGCCAGCCCACGGCGGGTTTGCGCGGCTGCGCGGCGGCGGCGGGGGCCGGGTTGACCGGCCTGGGGTCGGCGGGAACCGGGTCGGCCGGCGAGGCCAGGGCGACCGGGTTGCCGGCAGGAAGCGGGGCGACGACCGGATCGGCCGGCGGCGGTGCCACCGGTGCCACGACGGGGGCGGTCGGCGCCGTCGTCGCCTGCGGATCCATCGCGGGCAGGTTGGCCGGGACCGGGTCGGGCGGGATTGGATCGGCCGGGGGATCGAAGGGCAGGACGGGGCCCTGCGCCGGGTCGACGACGGCGGTCCGGGGCGGACGCTCGGGCGGCGGCAGCGGGCGCGGCACGGCGGCGGCCGCCATGGCCGGCCCGTCGACGCTCAATATCTTGAACGGATCGGCGTCCGGCTGTTGAAACGCGTAGAGCGATCCGGTGGCGAAGAGGAGTCCGACGAAGGTGTAGGCGGCGGCCACCGGGGTGACCATCCGGCGCAGGGTAGACCGCAGCCGGTTGTGCCTCGGTGGGCGGGTCGGCTGGCTATGGCTGCGATCCGCCTCGGTCAGATCCTGCAGCATCTCCCGCACCGTCTGATACCGATCGCCCGGCTGCTTGCGCAGGGCCTTCATCGTGATCTGGGCAAGCCGGCGCGGCACGTTCGGGTTGAGCCGCGCGGGATTCTGGATCATGGCGTCGTTCAGCGTATTGCGAACGACAAAATCGGGCGCCAGCTTATCGAACGGAAGCGTGCCGGTGAGGATCTCGTACAGGATGAGTCCGATACTGTACACGTCCGACCGCTCGTCGACGCGGGCCTGCGAGTCGAGCTGTTCGGGGGAAGGATAGCCTCGGATGTCCGAATCGTTGTAGGAGAGCGGCAGCAGGCTCACCTTCTTGAGCATCCGCGAGATCCCGAAATCCTTGAGCTTGACGCGGCCGTCTTCCGTGACGAGGATGCGATCCGGCTTGAGCGATTCGTGGAGGATGCCCAGGCGGTGCGCGTAGTCGAGCGCCTCGAGCACCTGCTGGAGGAGGGGGACCCCGAGACGCCAGCGCGGCCCCTTCACCTGATCCAGGTAAGCCGAGAGGGTTTCGCTCTCCACATATTCCATGGAGATGTAGGTCGCCTGGTTCGTGTCCCGGATATCGTAGATGGTGACGATATTGGGATGGCTGAGCTGAGCGAGCCGGCTGGCTTCGATCTGGAACTGCTGGACGAAAATGGGATCCTGCGCGAGGATCGGATTGATCACGCGAAGTGCGACGGGGCGTTGCACGCCGATGTCGGTCGCCAGATACAGGGTGCCCAGGACATCCTGATCCAGCGCCTCCTCGATGCGGTGGCCGTCGATCTCATACCCTCTTGCCAGACCGGGTTGCAGGCTCATACGAATCCCTTGAACTCGCGACGGATGCATGCCGCGAGTGTGGGGGGCTCATGATGAATGGCACAGCCAGGGCTCAGCGTAACGTGTGGTTCGCCGGCCGCGTCTCGAGCGATACGGTGAGGCGCGAAGAAGCCGGCGTGGGTCGAAGTCTGGAATTCACGCTTTGCTTACGAATGCACCAAATAACGGGAAACGTCTGGCAAAACGCATACCGTTAAGTGCTTCTTGGCTATAGGCTTTTGGCGCATATTGATGCGCCGCGCGTGGGGTCAGGCGCGGCTGAACCAGGACTTCTTCCGTTTCCGCCCCGTGATCTTCTCCAGGCGGTCTTCGAATTCCTTGATCATGCTTTCCTGGTTCGTATCGAGCCGTCCCTGCTCGGAGCGCATCTTGAGCAGTTGCAGACCCTTCTGCAGGATGCGCTTTTCGTTCGCCCGATCGTTCTTGCGTTTGTAGAGAATGGCGAGACGCTCGTAAGGAAACATGGTGTCCGCATCCTCATCCACGTTGCTCTCATAGATGCGAATGGCATCTTCGAACTTGCCTTCGCTTTCTTTCTGTTCCGCAATTGCGTTGCGTTTGAACCAGCGCTCGTAATGCGTCATTGCGAGTGTGTTTTCTGGTTAATCGAGTACACCAGGGGAGAGTCCCCACTTTAACGATCGGTCAGACGGGCCGATTCTTAACCGTAAACCCGACGATCTGAGTGCGCACACGCCGGCGCTCCGGGCATCATTTAATAATGACATAACACCGGCTTGTCCGAAGCTTCACGGGATGCGCCGTATACTTTGCGCATCCAAAAAGCTCGTTGAGGCCCCTGATCGTGCCCCCGGGTGCCTGCCGTTATTATCCTATCTGCTATGCCATCGCGGACGCGCCCTGAGGCCGAACTCCTGACCATCCTCGTTGTGGACGACGAGGAGGATTTGCTCGAACTGCTCCAGTACAACCTCGAAAAAGAGGGATTTCGCGTGTTGCTGGCCCCGAATGGCTTGGAGGGCATCGACGTCGCGCGCCGGGAGAAACCGGATCTTATCGTGCTGGACATCATGATGCCAGGGCTCGACGGCATCGAGGTGTGCCGCCGGCTCCGCAGCGATGCCCTACTCCGCAACACGCCGATCCTCATGCTGACCGCCCGGACCGAAGAGGAGGCGCAGGTGCAAAGTCTCGACATCGGGGCGGACATCTACCTGCCCAAGCCGGTCTCCATCCCGGTGCTGATCAGCCAGATCAAGGCGCTCGTCCGGACGGCCCATCGCACCGAAAAGCAGCCGGCGTTTCTTTCGCTGGATGATCTCGAGATCGACCGCGATCGCTACCTCGTCTTCCAGAAGTCGAACGGCGAAACCATCGAGCACCGGCTGCCCCGCAAGGAGTTCGAACTGCTCTATTTCCTGGCCTCCTATCCCGGCAAGGTCTTCTCACGCCAGGACGTGCTGGACAAAGTATGGGGTCATGACGTGTACGTCGTTGACCGAACCGTTGATGTGCATATTCGTAAGATCCGCGAAAAGCTGGGTAACGATATCATCGAAACGGTAAAGGGGATTGGCTACAAATTCAAAGCCTGAGCCGGAGTCAGGCGCGGCCGTCGCCCGGCGGATGCCGGTCCGCTTCAGCCGGCTCTCCCTGAAGATTGCGCTGCCGATTGCCGGCATGCTCCTCGCGGTCATGGGGGGCCTCCACTACACGATCTCTCCGTTTCCGCTCGGCGTGCTCCTGGGGCTGCCGCTTTTTATCCTCGTCGCGGCCTATTTCACGGCCTACGCCCTGCTGGCCCATCGTCTGCATCTGGCGCGGACGACGCTAAAACAGGTTCGCAAGCATCGTTTCGAGAACCTGGAAGCCGCCCATCTGCCGCGCGGCGACGAACTCAATGCGCTGGTCTGGCAGGTCTATCGCGCCGGCCAGGTGCTTGAAAAGGAGATCCAGGGGCTGAAGAAGGTGGAAAACTACCGGCGCGAGTTCCTCGGCGACGTGTCCCATGAACTCAAAACGCCCATCTTCGCGATCCAGGGTTTCGCCGAGACGCTGCTGAATGGCGCGCTGGAGGATCGGCGCGTCAACCAGTCGTTCGTCAAAAAAATCCTCAACAACGCCACGCGGCTGCGCAACCTCACCAACGACCTGTCCGAGATCTCACGCATCGAGACGGGCGAATTGCAGATGATGATGAGCGACTTCAGCCTTAGCGAAGTCGTCAACGAAGTGATCGAAGGGCTGGAGGACATCGCCGAGAGCAAGTCGGTTACGTTGCGATCCCGCATCGCCGAGCCGCTTCCCCGCGTCAAGGGCGATCGCGAACGCATGCGCCAGGTGCTGATCAACCTGGTGGATAACGCCATCAAATACAGCAATCCGAGTGGTTTTGTGGAAGTCGTATGCCGGCCGCTGCCCTCCGGGCACGTCAAGGTGTCGGTGGTGGACAACGGCATCGGCATCGCCCCGCAGCACATCCCCCGCATCACCGAGCGGTTTTATCGGGTGGACAAAAGCCGCTCGCGGCTGCAGGGCGGCACCGGGCTCGGTCTGGCCATCGTAAAGCACATCCTGGGCGCCCACGACACGCAGATGATGATCGAGAGCAAACCCGACAAAGGATCGACGTTCGGCTTTTTGCTCAAGACCGTGAAGGGTCCCGCCGCGCCGGCGCCCACTTCAAAATAGGGTGAGGGCTTGCTATTCGCGCCGGCCGGTTGGAGATTACGCCGGTCGCTGCAACCTCCATCTCCCAGCATGATCCAGGACGCCTACGTTTTGAGCCGGCCGCAAAAACTCTTTGTGGTCTGCACCGCTATCTTTCTGACCGCGCTCGTCGTCGCCGAGGCCACGGCGAGCAAGTTTTTTACGGCGTTCGACCTGCCGTTCACGATCCGCATCCTGGGGCAGCAGTTCACGACGGTGGTGATGACGGCCGGCGTCATCGCGTTCCCGGTCACGTTTATCGTGACGGACCTGATGAATGAATACTTCGGCCGGCGGGGCATCGCGTTTGTCACCGTGATCGGGATGCTGATGATCCTGTTCGAGTTCCTGCTCGTCCAGATCGCCATGGCCGTGCCCACCGCCTCCATCTCCCCGGTCAGCGGCGAGGCGTTCAACATGGTCTTCGGCGCGACGGGGCGGGTGATCTTCGGGAGCCTCATCGCCTATCTCGTCGGTCAGCTCGCGGATATCACGCTATTCCACTGGCTGCGCAAACTCACCGAGGGCCGGCACCTCTGGCTCCGCGCGACGGGCTCTACGTTCGGATCGCAGTTCCTGGATACGTTTATCGTGCTGATGGTCGCTTTCGCCGGCCAGCTCTCGTTCCAGGAGATCCTCGCGATCACGCTCTTCAACTACATCTACAAATTCATCATCGCCATCGTGATCACGCCCGTCATCTACCTCGCGCACTGGCTGATGGATATGTACCTGGGCCGCGAGACGTCCGAAGCACTGATCCACCAGGCGGAGGAGATGGGGTGACGGATCGTTGTGCGGTTGATCGATGCCCCACGCTGAAGCGTGGGGGAACGGCACGATGAACGGGGACGCGTCAGTCCCGCGCCCACGTCATTCCCGCGAAAGCGGGAATCCAAGCCACGCCTGAGCCTTTCACGGCGATGCGTCAAGTTGCTCCCCACGCCCGCATATGCCATCCTCGCGAAAGCGGGAATCCAAGCCACGCGTGAGCCTTTCACGGCGATGCGTACGTAAAGAGTGCTCCCCACGCTGAAGCGTGGGGGAACGGCACGATGAACGGGGACGCGTCATTCCCGCGCCCACGTCATTCCCGCGAAAGCGGGAATCCAAGCCACGCGTGAGCCTTTCATGGCGATGCGTAAAGAGTGCTCCCCACGCTGAAGCGTGGGGGGTAGCCGGCGGTCAGACCTTCCCGCCAGACCTCAATCCTCCTCGCCGGCCTCGTCGGTCGTTTGCCGGCTGCGTACCTGATCGTAACCCGCGCCTATGGCGATACCCAGCGCCAGTCCGAGGCCGATATTGCCGAACGCGGCGCCAAGCGCTACGCCGAGGGCGATGCCGACCCCGATGGACTGGCCCCTGGCCTTGTTTCGTTTTCCCGTCATGATCTGTCGTCGGTGTGAATGAGCAGGTCGATGGTTCGCGATACGGGGCCGGCGGGGATTTGGTTCATGCGGGGAAAAGAGAACACTCCATCAGATCATGCATTGTTCACGTACAAAAAAGCCTCCCGACGGTCACCCGTCGGGAGGCTTTCAACAAAACGAGGATCGAATCTCGTCACACCGTCGCCGTCGCCGGCACGGGCGTCAGCCAGCCGTGCGGGTCGTCGCCTTTCTTGATGACGTCGAAGAAGGCATTCTGGATCTCGGTCGTGATCGGACCCCGCTTGCCGGTGCCGATCACGTGTTTGTCGACCGACCGGATCGGCGTGACCTCCGCTGCGGTGCCGGTGAAAAACAGCTCGTCGCAGATGTACAGCGCCTCGCGCGGGATCAGCCGCTCCTCGACGGTATAGCCGAGGCCTTTCGCGAGGGTGATTACGGCGTCGCGCGTGATGCCGGGCAGGATCGAGAGGCTCTGCGGGGCGGTGTAGAGCACGCCGTCGCGGATGACGAACAGGTTCTCTCCGCTGCCCTCGGCCACATAGCCTTCCTTGTTGAGCATGATGCCCTCGTTGTAGCCGTTGAGCACGGCGTCCATCTTCACGAGGGAAGCGTTGAGGTAGTTGCCGCCGGCCTTCGCCATCGCGGGGAAGGTGTTCGGCGCCATGCGGCTCCAGGACGCGACGTGGACGTCGACGCCGCTCTCCAGCGCCTCCGGCCCGAGGTACGCGCCCCATTCCCACACGGCGATGACGGTCTCGACGTCGTTCTTGATCGGGTTGACGCCCAGGCTGCCCATGCCGCGGAAGACGACGGGGCGGATGTAGCAGGACTTCAGGCCACTGTTGGCGATCGTCTCCATCGTGGCGGCTTCAATCTCCTCGATGGTGTAGGGAATCTCCATCCGGTAGATGCGGGCGGAGTCATACAGCCGGCGCATGTGCTCGCGTAGCCGGAATACGCCGGAGCCCTGGTCCGTGTTGTAGCAGCGAATGCCTTCGAATACCGAAGAGCCGTAGTGTACGACGTGCGAAAGGACGTGGATGGTCGCTTTTTCGTAGGGAACGAGTTTTCCGTTGAACCAGATGTCGTGATGCATAACAGGGCCCGAGCTAGGGATCGATATGAGAACGCGGGCGCAGCGCGACGCGCCGGATCGGTGTCGGCGACGGCCGGGCAGCAGCACACCCGCGGTTGGAAGAAGTACCAAAAACGGCCCGAATCGCGAAAGGTTCGTCGTTTAGCGTGAACTTTCTGGGGCCGATCGGGCTGCCCTCGCCGGCTCCCGCTGCAGCGCGTATTTCCCGATCATGTACAGGATCTTGTACGACGCCTTGACCGTCCCGGCAAGGGTGCCGGTGATTTTCGACACCCCCACCCGCCGGCGGTAGGACACGGGCACCTCGGTATACCGCAGGCCGGCGCGCACCGCCTTGATCTGCATCTCGACCGTCCACCCGTACGTGGTGTCCTGCATCCCCAGCGCCAGCAAGGCGCTGAACCGGATCGCCCGAAACGGCCCCAGATCGGTGTATCTCGCCCCCCAGATCAGGCGCATCAGGCCGCAGGCCAGTCGGTTGCCGAACAGCGCCTGCGGCAGCATCGCCCCCGGCTCCCGCTCTCCGCGCATCCGCGACCCGATGACGAAGTCGGCCTCGCCGTGCTCGATGGGCGCGAGGAGGCGGACGATCTCCTCGGGATGGTCGCTGTAGTCGCCGTCGAGGAAGACGACCACATCGGGATTTTTCTCCTTCGCGTAGGCGATCCCGCGCAGACAGGCCCAGCCGTAGCCCTGCCGGCCCTCGCGAAGCACCGTCGCGCCGGCGGCGCGGGCATTGGCCTCGGTCTCGTCCGTCGATGCGTTGTTGACCACCACGACCTCCTCAACGACGTGCCCGGGCAGGTCGCCCACGACGAGTCCGATCGAACGGGCCTCGTTGAAGGCGGGGATGATGACCATCACCCGGAGCCGGCGGTCACCCATCGACGTGTCCAAGTGCGGCGAGGGCCTCGCCGGTGAGCCGCATCGTGTTCCACTCCTTCATGTGCCGGGCGCCGAGGCGGTGGTAGAAGTCGATGGCCGGCGCGTTCCAGTCGAGCACGTTCCAGTCGAGCCGGCGGCAGCCCTGTTCCACCGCGCGCCGGGCCACGGCCCGAAACAGCCCGATGCCGACCCCATGCCCCCGGTAGTCGGGCAGCACAAACAGGTCTTCCAGATAGATGCCCCAGGCGGTGAGGAAGGTGGAGTAGTTATAGAAATACAGCGCCATGCCGAGCGCGCGGCCGTCCGCGTCTTCGGCGATGAAGGCTTCGCAGCGCGGCGACGCGTCCGGGGCGAGGTGCCGGCGGAGCGCCGCGGCGTCCGGCTCGGCCTCGTGGCGCAGCCGCTCGTACTCGGCCAGCCCGATGATCAGGTCGACGAGCCGCTCGGCGTCGGCCGGCGTGGCGGGGCGGATGGTGAAGGCGGATGGCAAAATGTATCTCGCAAATCGTAAAGTGGATACCGGTACCGCCCTGTAGATGGATCTAGGCGGTTCCGATGGATGCCAGGCCCCGCTTCGGGAGCAGGGGCAGGATCTGGCGTCGAGCCATCGACATCGCCTCGGGGAGGTGCAGACGTAGCACCAGCCGCATCGTCATCGACGGTACAGATCGTCATCGTCCGGGTCGATGTCGTCGTCCTCGATCGAACCGAGGGAGGATAACATGGAGCCCATCATGTCGCTGTACGATGTCGCGGAGTCGGCGAAATCCTTCCCGATGAGGGAGTTCTGGTGGAGGGCTTCGAGGACGAATTCCATGGCCGAGGCGGCCTCGCCCGGCGTCGCCGGCTTCATCTGGCGCGCGACGATCTCCTGCAGGCCGGCGACCCCGCACAGCGCCTGCTGGAACGCCTCGAACGGCATGTCCTGCCCGAGCACGAGGTTGTTGCCCTGCGTGAACCAGGTCAGGAGCAGCTGGTAGGGCGAACGGCCCGTCTTTTTATCCGACGGGTCGGGGAAATAGACGTTGAAGATCGACTTGATCGCGCGCCCGATCAGCAGCCGGGCCACGTTTTGCGCGCCTTCCTGTTCGCCTTCGTAGACGAGTTCGACCTTCCCCGTGATCGCCGGCTCCACCGAAACGAAGTCGCTGATGCGCACGGTCGTTTCGGTCTCGCCATGCACCAGCGCCCGGCGCTCGGCGGCCGAGATGAGATCCTCCAGCGCGGCGCGGGTGAGGCGGACGGAGACGCCGGATTTCTGGTCGACGTACTCGCTGGCGCGGGCCTCGAACGCGATCTGTTCGATGATCTCCCTGAAATACGCCGGCACGTGCACCTTTACGCCCTCGCCCCGATCCTGCCACGCTTCCTGCCGCGTGATCTGAACGCCGATGTCGATCGTCTTCGGGTAGTGCGTGATGATCTGGCTGTCGATGCGGTCCTTCAGCGGTGTGATGATGCTGCCGCGGTTGGTGTAGTCCTCGGGGTTGGCCGAGAAGATCATCATGACATCCAGCGGAAACCGGATGTTGAACCCGCGGATCTGGATGTCCTGCTCTTCCATGATGTTGAGCAGCCCCACCTGGATGCGCGGCTGGAGGTCGGGCAACTCGTTGATGGCGAAGAGGCCCCGGTTGGTGCGCGGGATGATGCCGAAGTGGATCACTTCCTCGTCGGCATACGTCAGCCGCAGGTTGGCCGCCTTGATCGGGTCGATGTCACCGATCAGGTCGGCGATCGTCGTGTCGGGCGTGGCGAGCTTTTCGTTGTACCGCTCGTTGCGGTGCAGCCACGCGATGGGGGTGTCGTCCCCCTTGGCGGCGATGAGGTTGCGGGCGTATTTGGAGATCGGGTCGAACGGGTTGTCGTTGATCTCGCTGCCCTTGACGATGGGGATGTATTCGTCGAGCAGCTGCGGGAGCATGCGGATGATGCGGCTCTTGGCCTGCCCGCGAAGCCCCAGCAGGATGAGGTCGTGCCGGCCCAGGATGGCGTTCTGGATCTGGGGAATGACCGTGCTTTCGTAGCCGATGATACCCGTGAACACCCGCTCTTTTTTGCGCAGCTTCTCGATGAGGTTTTTGCGCAGCTCGTCCTTAACCCCCAGCACCCGGTAACCGGATGTCTTGAGTTGTCCGAGCGTATGGATATCGGTGAGGCGAGACAGGGTCATGATGGAGTCGGGTTCAAGGTTCACGGCTCAAGGATACAGGAGGCGTCGGGTGGCCGCGACCGCGGCGCATCGAACGGAGAACCTGAACCCTTTAAACCTGGCCATCTAGCACGCGAAGCGTTCGAGCACAGTTCCCCCCGGATCGGCTTTACTGCGGCGGCGGCGCGTTGCGCCACCGATACAGGGCGAGCCGGGGTTGCGGCTCGACGAAGGCGACGGCTATCTCATAGTCGTCGCCATCCGGACGGACGGCGAGATCGACGGGATAAAACGATTTGGCAAAGGAGGGCGAAGGCTGGACGAGCTGCCGCTCGAGCCGGCCGGTGCGGTCGTACGCGTCGATCCACAGCCAGCCCGGCCGGATGTTGAGGACGAACAGCCGGTCGCCGGCGACGGCGAACGACGCCGTCAGGAGCGGCGGGTCGTACTGGTCGCCCAGCATGAACAAGCGGCTCCGGGCGAGCATAGGCGAATCGAATCCCACCAGCGCGAGGGTGTCGCGACGCGCCGCCGGCAGGAAACGGTCCATCACCGGCCGATAGCCGCAGGCACTGAGGAGGGTGTCGCCCTGCGCGAGCATCTTGCCCGCATACCGCCAGATCGGCCCCTCGAGCGGCCAGCGCTCGGTCACACGGCCGGTCTCGTCGAGCCGGCCCGCGAAATTGTCGAACGACTCCCCCAGAATCTTGACATACACCCCGCCCGGACCATAAGCCGCATACTGCAGCTGCTGGCGGCTCGAGGCGTCGGCCGGCGTGGGCACCGTGGCCACAACGCGCTCGCCCACCATCAGGCGGACTTCCCGCCTGGAGGGGCTGAATACTGCGAGGGTGTCGCCGGCGATGCCGGCCAGGAAGGGGACCGGGAATTCGTCGTCGGTGACCTGGTACAGCGGCTGGCCCCCGTCGTCGAAGGCATGGATGGTGTTGGCCTCGGCGTCCGACAGGAACAGCCGGCCGGCGGCGTCGAAAAAAACCGTGCGCGGGTATTCGAACGGCCGGGCCTCGGGGCCGCCGGTGTCCCAGACCTGCACGAGGGTGTCGACCGGCGTGGCCTCGGCGATGGCGCGCGAGAGGGAGTCCGACGGAAACAGCGCCCGGCTTTCGGTGCGATTGCACGACGACGGCAGGCAGCCGGCCAGGGTCAGCGTGGTAACGAGGAAGAAGAACGTAGAGTGCGCGGAAGAGCGGGCCATGCCGGGGTGATCGCCGGAGTGATCGATTGAATCGGCCCTTGTAAGGTTGGAGGGAGGGTTCGTTCCCGCCGCCCGCCGGCCCCTCGAACAGGTTACGGCTGGGGCTCGAGGGTGTCGTCCTCGATCTCGGCGAAGTATTCGAGCAGGTAGCGATGCAGAAAGATATAGCCGCCCCCGACTTTCTGGAGGAAGTTCAGTTCGGACGCGGCATAGTCCAGGAAGGCGACCAGCCTGAACGGGAGCATCCCTTTTTTACTGAGCATCCGCCGAAGGATATAGTGCTGCAGGACCTCTTGCATCCCGAAGATGAAAAGCGCGGCGAACAACAAAAAATAAAGGAAAGTCATCGCGCTATGGACCGCGATGTGCCGGGGAAGCTCGTCGCTCGCGCCCGCCGGCGTTTGCCTGTCGATC
>JAWKNW010000021.1 GCA_041391505.1 Rhodothermales bacterium | reverse complement strand
TTGGCAACCAATGGGTCAGAGCAATTGATTCCGTGGCGGCAAACCTCAGTGAAGGATTTGGTCGTTTCCACTTTAAGGAGAATAAACAGTTCTGTTTCTACGCCCGAGGCTCTCTCTTTGAATCTCAAACCTGGTTAGTCAAAGCTCATTCTCGTCAGCTCATTGACGACGCGACCTTCCTCAAGCTTCAACGAGCGCACACGCGCCTGATCTTCATCCTCAATAGGTATATCCAGTCAATTGGCTCCACCCACAGCCCCTGAGCAATCCAAGCCATCGCCCCCACCGCTGTACTGACCGCGAGCGAAGCAAGCCTCATGACCGCATGCGAAGCAAGCCTCATGACATCCCCTTACCCCACCACCCGCCTCAACGCCCGGCCGAGCACCTCGGACAGGAAGTCCTCGTAGGACTGGCCCATCAGTTCGGCGACGATGGCGAAGGTGCCTTCGGGATCGAAGGTGGGGAGCGGATTGATTTCGAGAAACCAGGGGTCGCCGGCGTGGTCGACGCGAAAATCGACGCGGGCGAAATCGAGGCAGCCGAGCCGGTCGTAGGCGCGCACGGCCAGATCCTGGAGGCGCCGTTCGAGCCGGTCGTCGAGGCGGCCTTCCAGGTCGTACGCCAGATCGTCGTGCGCGTAGCCCCGGCGATCGAGGGCGTGCAAGCCGATCCGGGTCGTGCGTTCGACGGCGCGCTGCAGGACCGGCAGGGGCTCCGCCGGCGCATTCCCCACGATCGCCACGGTGAATTCGCCGCCGCCCGACACAAAGGGTTCGACGAGGGCATCCTGGCGGTAGGCCGCCGTGACGGTCGAAACCGCGTGGCGGAGGGCGTCGACCGTCTCCGCCTTCGCCGCATGCGTGATGCCCTTGGACGAGCCTTCGTAACGGGGCTTCACGAAGAGGGGAAACGGCCCGGGCAGATCGGCCGGGTCGATGGCGCCGGCATCGCGGTAGCACCGGTACGCGGGCGTGGGCACGCCGGCCGCCGCGACCAGATCCTTCGTCCAGGCCTTGTCGAGGCTCACCGACAGGGTGAGGGCGTCCGACCCGAGGAAAGGGATGCCGGCCATTTCGAACAGGATCGGGGCGTAGGCCTCCCGGTTCCGGCTGCGGGCGCCTTCGGCGATCGAGATGGCCGCGTCGAGGCGCAGCTGCCCGAGCGACGCCAGCAGATCGTGCGCCGTGCCGATCCGGACCGGTTCGGCGCCGAGCCGCCGCACGGCGGCCTCGAGCGCGGCCACGGTCGCCTCGGGCTCGTATTCGGCGTCCGCATCGAGGGGGTCGCCGGCTTCCCAGGGGAACGCGTCGAACGTATCGTAAACCAGACCGATTCGCATGACATTTCAGGTGAAGAAGGGACACGTGAATGGGATGTCGTATCTTTGGTTCCACGACCCGCCCCCAACGTACGCTCGCGTACATCCCACAGGATCCCGGCGACGCTGTACGGCGCGCTGCTCCCGGAGCCGCGCAACGCATCCCGAATCTTGAACCGGTAACCTGGAGCGGCAAGCGCGTTCTTTCGACCGCATGAAGGCGTTTGCACGCCGCCCCGCGTCATCCATCGAATGCCTCGCCCCGCACGCTGACGGCGTCACTATGACCTGGCTTTTCGCACTTCTGGGAATCGGGCTGCATCTGGGCACACTCGCCTGGTCGATGTGGCTGCAGTGGACCTACCGGCATCGGTGGCTGCTGCTCTTCCCGATCGCCATTTTTATGTCCACGGTCTACGCCATCGCGTCCCTGGTGCACGATGGCCGGCCGGCGTGGTGGCAAACCGTCGAATTTTCGCTGGTCTTCTACGGCGTCTGCCTGATCGTGGGAGGTGCGGGCCTGCATCTCGGGCTGGTGCGCTACAAGAAGCGCGTCGAATCGCTGGATGAGACCGTGGCCATGTTCCAGGAGTTCTCCGAAACGGCTCCGGTCGGTTTTTTTCTGTATCAGGACGACCATTTCCGCATCGGCAACGATCTCGCCGTCAACATGACGGGCTACACGCGCGACGAGCTGGTGGCCATGAACTACTGGGACATCGTCGCCCCGGAAGCCCGCGAGTACGTCAAGACCTACGGAACGGCCAGGCTGGCGGGCCAGAACGTGCCCGGGGAGGTCCAGCTGCCGATGATCACCAAATCCGGTGAACTCCGCTGGTGTCACCTCAACACGGGCACCGTGACGTTCAACGGCCGGCCGGCCGGCCTCGGCATCGTCGTCGACATCACCCAGCGCCGGATCGAGCAGGAGCGGCTGCGCAAAAGTGAGAGCAACCTCCGCCTGGCGCAGCAGATCGCGTCGATCGGCAGCTATGAAATCGACCTGCTCCATCCGGAGCGGTCGCTCTGGTCAGAGGAAAATTTCCGGATCGCCGGCATCCCCGTCGACCCCGGGCTGAAGGCGCCGACGGGCTATCTCCGCCGATTCGTGCACCCCGACGATCAGGACCGGCTCTCGACCCAGATCAAACGCATCGAAAAGACGGGAGAGAACCTCGACATCGCCTACCGAATCCTGCGCCCCGACCAATCGATACGATGGGTGCACGACCGGGGCTGGGCCTTGCGGGACGGCGAGGGGCAGGTCGTGGCGATCCACGGCACCCGGCAGGACATCCACGAGCAGCACGAGGCGGAAAGGAACCTGCGTTTCCGCTCCGAGCTGCTCAATCGCATCGGCGAGGCGGTCGTCGCCAAGGACCTCGAGGGGCGCATCACGTACGCCAATGAGGCGGCGCGGCACATGTTCGCCATCGTCGGGATCGACCGCTTCCCCTTCGATGTCGCGCCGTTCGTGCCGATCGAAAAACAGATCCAGAACCTGCCCGGCGTGCTCGAAACGTTGCGCGCCGGCGACACCTGGACCGGCGAGGGAGAGGGCAACCGCATCGACGGCTCCAGCGTGCCGGTCTTTTTTACGATCTCGCCGCTGACGGATGCGGATGGAACGCTGACGGGCCTGATCGCCGTCGCCACCGACATCTCCGCGCGCAAGCAGGCCGAAGCCGCGCTCCGGCTGAGCGAGGAGCGTCTCCGGCTCGCCATCCAGGCCGGCCGCCTCTCGGTGTGGGACTGGGACGTCGACCACGGCATGATCACCTACACCACGACCGACGCCGACAACCCCAGGACGATATCGTACGTGGGCATGTCGCTCGAAGACGTGCTGCAACCCATCCCTCCCGGCGATCGGGAGGCGCTGCTGGGCGCCGTGCGCCACTCCCATCCGAACGGCGGCGCCTTCGAACACGAGCACCGCATCATGAACCGCTACGGCGCGGAGCGATGGATGCATACGTCCGGCCAGTGTTATTACGCGGAGGACGACTCGCTCGCCCGCGTCATCGGCATCTCCCGCAACATCACCAAGCGAAAACACACCGAAGAGGCGCTGCGCGCCCGCACGATGGAGTTGGAGAACATCTCGGACCACGTGCCCTATCAAATCATCCGTTTCGATGCCGACCACCGGATCCTGTCGGCCAACCGGGCGGCGCTGGAAATCGCCGGCCTGTCCCATCACGACTACAAGGACCAGCGGCTCGACAGGCTGGGTTTTTCGGCGGAACTGGCCAACCAGTGGCGCAAACACATCAATGAGGTATTTACCACGGCGCGGCCGGTGGAGATGGAATACGACCAGCACCTGACGGGCGGCACCTGCAGCTTCGGGTGCCTGCTCGTGCCGGAATTCGACCCGCACCACGAGGTCAGGTCGGTCATGGTGATCTGCCGCGACGTCACGGAACGCAAGCAGCTGCAGAAGGAAGTGCTCGAGATCAGCACGCGCGAACAGCGGCGCATCGGTCAGGACCTGCACGACGGCCTCGGTCAGTTGCTGACCGGCATCGGCTTCAAGGTCGCCGGCCTGCAGCAGGAGGTGCGCGACCACCAGCCGATCACCGATGCCTCGATCCGGGAGATCAGCATGCTCGTCGAACGCGCTATCGGCCTCACCCGGCAGCTGGCCGAAGGGCTCGACCCCGTCACGGTGGACATGCGCGGCATCCAGGACGGCCTCCAGCGCCTCGCCCTGCAGACCGAGCATATCTACGGCATCCCGTGCTCGCTGATCGTCGATACCCAGCTGCCGGCCCTGCACGACGAGGTGGCCACCCAGGTGTACCGAATCGCCCAGGAAGCCGTCAACAACGCGGTCAAGCATGCCGATCCATCAGCCATCCAGATTCGGTTGAACCAGGAATTCGAGCGGATTGTCCTGCGGGTTACCGATAACGGCTGCGGATTCACCGCGGACAGGCACCGGGGCGGTCTCGGGCTGCGCATCATGGATTACCGCGCCAAGATGATCGCCGGCGAATTCCAGATCATGCCCAACCCGGCCGGCGGCTCGATTGTCACCTGCCGTTTCAACCACGCACCATCCCTGGCCTCACACGCTACGTGACACCGCATGAGCCTGCGTATTTTTTTGATCGATGACCATCCCATCGTGCGCGAGGGCATGGGCCGCCTGATAGACCGCGAGCCAGACATGACCCTGTGCGGCGAGTCGGATGGCGACGACGACCCGCTCGGCGCCATCGAGAAGACCCAGCCCGATGTCGTCGTGCTGGACCTGTCGCTGCCGCGCATCAATGGGTTGGATATGATCGCCGACATCAAGCTGCGGGCGCCGGCGACGCGGGTGTTCGTGCTGTCGATGCACGATGAAAAGCTGTACGCCGAGCGGGTCATCCGCGCCGGGGCGATGGGTTATATCATGAAGCAGGAGGCGCCGGCGAAGGTGCTCGACGCCATCCGCACGGTCGCGTCCGGATCCCTTTTCCTGAGCCCGGACATCGCACAGACCGTCATCAAGGGCATGATGAAACCGCGACAGGAAACCACGTTTTCGGCGCTCAGCGACCGGGAGTTTCAGGTCTTCGTGTTCATCGGAGAGGGCAAAACCCTGCAAGAGATTGCGGAACGGCTGAGCCTGAGCGTCAAAACGATCGAATCGCACGTCGAGCGGATCAAGACCAAACTGGATATCGGCAGCGGACGCGAGTTGATGCGGCGCGCGATCGAGTGGGTGCTGCGCAACCAGGGTCCTTCGATGAACTGAAACAAAAAAAGACATGGTGACCGGACCCGAGCCGTACGCTCCCGAGTCCTGATCACCATGCCGTTCCAGGAGTGGCGCCTCACATGCCTCCCTTCTGCATATGGGACGCCGGCACGACAACGCACTCCACCAAAGTGCACCAAGTTGTCGCTCTAGGTATACACTCGGGCTCCGGGCGATGCCTACGCCGCGCGCAAAACAGCCGCCGGGCTCAATGAAGCTGGATCGTGCGGATGAACCGGCGCACGGCGAACAACGAGCCCAGCCATCCGAGCATCGCGCCGACGAGGACCACGCCCACCAGCAACACCACGACCATAAAGCCGGAGATGGCCATCTGGGGCAGATAGTTGCCGATCCCCGAAAACAGCCCCCACACGATGAGGCTCGCGATGGCCCCGGCCAGAATCCCCTGCAGGATGCCCTCCACGAGGAACGGCCGGCGAATGAACGCATCGGTCGCTCCGACGAGCTTCATGGTGCGTATCAGCAGTCGCCTCGCATAGATCGTCAACCGGATGGTGTTCGCCACCAGGAACAGCGAGGCGAGAATGACAATGATGCCGAGCGCGAGCCCGACCGTATTGAGGAGGCGCAGATTCTCCTGCACCTTGGCCAGGAGGGGCTCGTTGAAGACGACCTCATCGACCCGGTTCCAGCTGGCGAACTCGGCGATGAGGGCGTGCAGGCTGTCCGGATTGGCGTAGTCGGATTCGATGCGCACCTTGATCGACGCCGGCAGGAACGACTCGTTCAGGAAGATCTCGGCGCCCTCGCCGAACTCCTCCTGGAAGATCTTCGTGGCCTCCTCGCGCGAGATGTAGTCGGCGCCGGCGACGCCCAGCGTGGCCTGGGCCCGTTCGTGCAGGGCGCGCGCCATCGGGGTATCGATGTTATCCTGGAGAAAAACCTCCAGCTCGCCGACGCGCTGCCGGAGCCAGTCGCTCACCTGCTGGGCCTGATAGCTGAGCAGCCCGAAGAGTCCGATGAGTACGAGGGCCACCGCCATGGCGCTGGTGGAGGTAAAAACGGCAAACTTGGCCCGTTGGAAGCCGGCCAATCCTTCGCGCACACTGTAGGGAATAAACGACACGTCGTACGAAGTGATCTACGTGAGGGAAACCAGTCGGAGCGGAATTTCCGGCCGGCGTTGGATGAAATGCAAGATGAATCCTTGACAACCCGCCGCGCATCAAGTTCCAGAGCGATCGTTTCGATCCACGGCGAACGCGACGTAAAACGTACGCCGGCGCCCGAAAGTTCACCTCAGCCGATATCGGCCTTGCGGTAGGAGCCCAGGACCCGGACTTCCGCGGCGATTTCCGACAGGTGCCCGAGCGCCTGGCGCACCGGCTCGTCGGTCTCCGCGCCGCCGACATCGAGATAAAAAAGGTATTTCCCCGGGCTGCCGACCAGCGGACGGCTCTCGATCTTGAACAGGTCGAGGTCGCGCAGCGCGAACACCGCCAGGCTCTTGAACAGCGCGCCCGGGACGTTCTCGCGCATCGCGTACACGATCGAGGTTTTGATCGGGCCCAGCGCGGGATCGGGCCGGCGGCGATCCGGGGCGTCGGCGCGGACCAGCCCCAGAAAGCGGGTAAAGTTCTGATGGTTGCTCTCGATGCCGCGCGCGAGGATCTCGAGGCGGTATTCCTGCGCGGCGCGCTCGCTGGCGATGGCCGCCTCGGCCGGGTTGCCTTCCGCCGCCACCATCTTGGCCGCGCCGGCGGTGTCGTAAGCCGGCACCGCCTCGGCATGGGCGAGGTGCTCCTTAAGAAACGCCTGGCACTGCCCCAGTGCCTGGGGATGCGACATGACCCGCCGGATGTCCGACAGCTTCGTGCCGGGCAGCGCCATCAGGTTGTGCCGCACGCGCAGATACAGCTCGCTCTCGATCGCCAGGTCGTAGGCCCGCAGCAGATCGTAATTGACGTGCACGCTGCCAAACAGGGTATTTTCGATCGGGATCACCCCGCGGTCTACCGCCCCTTCCGCCACCTGGCGGAATACATCCTCAAACGCCACCCGCGCCAGCGGCGTCGACGACGGATACAGCGCCAGCGTAGCTTCCTCGCTAAACGCCCCGATCTCTCCCTGGAATGCGATCTGCATGGATGGACGGTTCAAAGTCTGAGGTTCGAGGTTCAAGGGATGAGGTTCAAGGGCCGAGGTTTAAGGTTCAAGGGCATGCGCCTGTCTCATACGCGCAAAACAGGTTCGCTCACCCAAACGACACAACCACGTCCAACCTTGAACCTCAAACCTGGAACCGTCCTCACATCTGCTCCGGCGCCGAGATACCGAGCACCGTCAGGCCGTTCTTCAGCACGATGCGGGCGGCCTGCGCCAGATGGATACGCGCCGTGGCGATATCGTTCGCCTCGCCGATGATCCGGCACGCATCGTAAAACCGGGTGAACGCCGTGGCGGTGTCGTTCAGGAAATTGATGACGCGATGCGGTTCGCGTGCCTGTGCCGCCTGCTGCACGACGTCGGGAAAGGCGAGCAGCTGCTTGATCAGGGCTTCCTCGGCCTCATGCGTCAGCAGGCTCAGATCGGGCGTTTCGCCAAACGAAAACCCGACCTCCTCCGCCTTGCGGAGAATCGAGCAGACCCGGGCGTGCGCGTACTGGAGGTAAAATACCGGGTTCTTGTCGCGCGCCTCCTTCGCCAGATCCAGATCGAATTCCAGATGTGTATTCGGGGAGCGCATCAGGAAGAAAAAGCGCGTCACGTCTTCGCCGACCTCGTCCATCAACTCGTCGAGCGTGACGTAGTTGGCCTTGCGCGTGCTCATCTTCACCTGGGCGCCGCCGCGCACGAGCGTCACGAACTGGTAGATCACGACCTGGATGCGCGACGTATCGTAACCGAGCACCCCGACGCCGCTGATCACATCCGGGTACGTCATGATGTGGTCGGCGCCGAAGATGTCGATCATCAGATCGAAGCCCCGCTCGAATTTGTCGGCGTGGTAGGCGATATCCGGCAGGCGATACGTGGGCTCGCCGGTGCTTTTCACGAGGACCGTGTCCTTTTCTTTCCCGAACTCCGTCGTTTTGAACCAGACGGCGCCGTCCTGGTCGTACGCGACGCCTTTTTCGCGGAAGAGGTCGATAATCTTCCAGATCGCGCCGGACTCGTACAGGGTATGTTCGTTGAAGTAGGAATCCTGAACGATCCCGAGCCGGCGGAGCGACTGTTCGATATCGGCGAAGATGGCTTTTGTGGCGGCGTCCTTGAAGGGCGTCACATCGGTCGAATCCACGAGGGCGTCGCCGTGCGCTTTCCGGACCGACTCGGCGATCTCGATGATATAATCGCCGAGGTAGCCGTCTTCGGGAAAGTCCGCCGGCACCTGGATGACCTCGTTGTCCCCCCGTTCGATCGCGCGCGTCGGGCCGTCGGGGCGCACGAGGGCGCGGTAGCGGGACTGGACGGATTCGCCCAGGATGCGCATCTGCCGGCCGGCATCGTTGAAATAGTATTCGCGCGTGACCTCGTAGCCGGCCCAGTCGAGCAGGTTCGCGACGGTGTCGCCGAGCACGGCGTTCCGGCCGTGGCCCACGGTAAGCGGTCCGGTGGGGTTGGCGCTCACGTATTCGACGATGGCGCGCTGCCCCTGCCCGAGCGAGGTGCGGCCGAAGCGGTCGCCCTGTTCGAGCACGGTGGCGAGCGCATCGGCCAGGTAGGCCTCCGCGAACCGGAAGTTGAGGAAGCCCGGGCCGGCGATTTCGATGGCCGAGATCCGTCGCGGATCCACGGGCAGCGCCCGGAGCCGGTTCGCCAGATCTTCCGCGATCGCGCGGGGCGCCTTTTTCAGGGCGCGCGCGAGCTTCATCGCCGTATTGGTCGACAGATCGCCGTGTTCCGGATTCTGCGGCGTTTCCAACTCCAGCTCGAAATCAGCCGGCACGCCGTCGATGCCCGCCAGCACCTGGTGGATCGCTTGAGTGAGGTAGTCTTTCATCGGTACGGATTCAGTCCATGTCACCGCGCCGGCACAGTCCATGCCGCGGCGCGCCGGCTATCGCGGGCTATTTAACCACCATTCGCCCTACGGTTTCGCGGAACCGGGATTTTCATGGGGTGGCAGGTTGCAGGTTCGCAGGTTGGCACATTGCAGGTTCGCGCGTTCATGAAGCGGCGAGGGACATGAAACGATTCGGCGGGGTTGCATTCGACGCCTACATCCCGGAGCTTTTCCGGCGACGTATGATCCCATCGCAACGAATCTTACGCACGATAGCCTCAGGTCTTGTGATGCAGGATACAGGGATGCAGGATACAGGGATGCAGGATACAGGGATGCAGGATACAGGGATGCAGGATACAGGGATGCAGGATGATCGATAAAACGGACGGTTTTTCGGTAAACATCCTGCATCTTGCATCCCGCATCGATAGATCACGCCATGAACGTGCGTAGCGTCAAATCGTAAAAAGAAACCCCGACGGCTGCGAAACTGACACCCTCCCAACCTGTACCCTGTAAACCTGCCAACCTGTAACCTGCCAACCCTCATGGAATGCCCATCCTGCGCCATGAACGTCGACGACGACGCGGCGGAGACGTGCCCGTATTGCGGCTATGAGTTCACGGTAGAGCGCTCCGGCGTGCGGTATGCGCGGTGGCTGTTCCTTCTGCTGCTGGTATGGCCGCTCTTCAAGCTCTTGTCGTATCTTTTTGGCTGACCCCGACGCCTGAACGGCAGGCGCATCGACTTGTGAACAGCATTGACGTGGAGATCGGTCGTGAGAACCATGCCCACCCCCGACACCCTCCTGGGAGGCATCAGCCTGGAGGCTTTTCTTGAAACCTACTGGCAGAAAAAGCCGCTGCTGATCCGCGGCGCCTTTCCGGGTTTCGTCTCGCCGGTAACGCCCGAGGAGTTGATGGATATCGCGTGCGAGGAGGATGCCGACGCCCGGCTGGTCCTCGAACGCGGGGGCGACTATCCCTGGCAGCTGCTGCACGGTCCGTTCGAGGAGAGCTTCTACGATCTTCCCGAGACGCACTGGACCCTGCTCGTCCAGGAAGTGAACCGGTATGTGCCGGCGGTCGCGGACCTGCTCGACTCGTTCCGCTTCGTGCCGAACTGGCGCCTCGACGACGTGATGATCAGCTACGCCACCGCTCAGGGCGGCGTCGGGGCGCACATCGACAACTACGACGTCTTCCTGCTCCAGGCGCAGGGGCACCGACGCTGGGAGATCACGCGCGGCCCCGTCGACGACGACACGGTCCAGCCCGATCTCGACATCAGCATCCTGGAGCATTTCGAGGCCGAGGAAGACTGGGTGCTGGGGCCCGGAGACATGCTCTACCTGCCGCCGCGCGTGGCGCACCGGGGCACCGCCATCAACAACTGCATGACCTTTTCGATCGGCTTCCGGGCGCCGGCGTACGTCGACCTCATCAGCGGGTACATCGACCAGGTGGCCGATCGGTTCTCTCCGCTGGACCGGTACAGCGACCCGGATCTGAGGCTGCCGGAGCATCCCGGGGAGATCACGCCCGAAGTGCTCGGCATGGTGCGGTCCATCATTCAGCAGGCGGTCGCCGATCCCGCGTCGATCGACGACTGGTTCGGCCGGTACATCACCGAGCCGCGCCGCGGCAACTACGCGCCGGCGCCCGAGGACGTGCATAGTCCCGAGCGGGTCGTCCACCTGCTGCGCGAAGGCGTCTCCCTCCGGCGCAGCCCATCCGCCCTCTTCGCATTCGCCCACACGGACACCGGCATCCGGCTGTACATCAGCGGCGTCGCCTATCCTGTGGACGCCTTGCATGCCGAGGCGGTGTATCTCCTGACCGGCTCCCTGCCGCTCAACCACGAGACCCTGGCTCCGTTTCTGAACCAGGAAGCGGTCCAGGACCTGCTGACCGACCTCGTCAACGAGGGGTATCTGGAGTTTCAGGACCACGTGTGATGACCGATTCCCAACCGCCCCGCTGGCGGCATAAACTCCACGAGATCATCTTCGAGGCGGATACGCGCGCCGGCAAAGCCTTCGACGTCGGGCTGATCATCGCCATCCTCCTGAGCGTGCTGGCCGTCATGCTGGAAAGCGTGTCGTCGGTGCGGGCGAACCACGGCGCCGCACTCCGGTTCGCGGAATGGACGTTCACGATCCTTTTTACGATCGAATACGTCCTCCGCCTTTTCAGCGTGAAGCGCCCGATGAACTACGCGCTCAGCTTTTACGGTCTGGTGGATCTGCTCGCGATTCTGCCCACGTACCTCAGCGCACTCGTTCCGGGCACGCAGTTCCTGCTGGTCATCCGGCTGCTTCGCATCCTGCGGGTCTTCCGCGTCCTGAAGCTGGCGCAGTACATGGCCGAGGCCAACTCCCTGATGCGCGCCCTGAACGCGACGCGCCGGAAGATCGAAGTCTTTCTGTTCGTCGTCGTGACCCTCGTCGTGATCCTCGGCTCCCTCATGTATTTCATCGAGGGCGAGGAGAACGGATTCACCAGCATCCCGGTGAGCGTGTACTGGGCGATCGTCACGTTGACGACGGTGGGATATGGCGACATTTCGCCGGCGACACCGCTCGGCCAGACGCTGGCGAGCGTCATCATGATCATCGGGTACGGCATCATCGCCGTACCGACCGGCCTCGTCACGGCCGAGCTGATGCGCAAGCCCGACGTGTTGATATCGACCCAGGCGTGTCCGGCGTGCAGCGCCGAGGGGCACGATGCGGACGCCGCATTCTGCAAATACTGCGGCGAACGCCTGTAGCGGCAGCGGGGAGGATACGGGATGTGCGTTTCGGATCCTGACCCTTCGCGCAGGGGCATAAAAAAACGCGCGCCGCTCCTCATAAAACCTACGATATGCCCCCCGATACATCGTACGTTCTACTCAGGCGCGGCGCGCGCTTGTAACGTTCGTAAAATACACACAGGTCCAGGCCCGCGCAGCATACCTTTGACCCAAAGATTCGGGCATCTATGCGCCAACCCTATGCGCCAAATTCCCGAACACGCCCTTCGGGCGGGCAATACGGGCGTCCCCGTTGAACATTGTGCGCTCCTTCATTAGGTTTAGCCCCGCCTTCTGAAACCCAGCCCAAGCGCCTATGTCCATCGCCCAACGCGTCGCACTCGTCACCGGAAGCACCACCGGCCTCGGAAAAACCATCGCGCTCGAACTGGCACGGCATGGCGCGCGCGTCGCCATGAACTACAGCAACAACCAGGCGAGGGCCGAAGCGGCGTTTGCCGAACTGCAGGCTATCGGGGTACCGTGCACGCTCATCCGCGCCGATGTGACGGACCCCGACGAGGTGGCCACGCTGTGCGATCGCGTGTCGACGGAACTGGGACCGGTGGACATACTCATCCCCAACGCCACGCCCGACCAGCCCCAGCGCCGCATCGAGGAATACGACTGGGCGCTGTATCAGCAGATGATCGACTTCTTCGTCAAGAGTCCGTTTCTTCTCACGCGCGCCTGCCTGCCTCACATGAAGAAGCAGCGCTGGGGACGCATCGTCAACATCACCAGCGAGGTCTTTTCCCTGGGCGTCGCGCCGTTTACGGCGTACGTATCCGCGAAGGGCGGCCAGGTCGGGTTCTCCCGCAGCCTGGCCACCGAACTCGCGCCGTACGGCATCACCGTAAATATGGTGTCCCCGGGCTGGATCCCGGTCGACCGGCACGAAAAGGACCCACAGGAAATGAAAGATGCGTATCTTCGCACCGTCCCGGCCCGCCGATGGGGTAAACCGGAGGATGTCGCCGGCGCGGTGTGCTACCTTGCCGGCGAAGAGGCCGGCTTCGTAACCGGCCAGACCCTCGCGGTAAACGGGGGTAAGTCCTTCTCCTGAGCCCCCATCAGGCGGCTTTTGTCTCGCTCATACCTTCCTCGACTATGCGATATCTCTTTTCCGCCTTCCTGGTGTTCGCCACCCTCACGGCGCTGCAAGGCTGCGGCGGCGGTTCCGGCAACAGCGACGCGATAACCGTCGGCTACGTCACCAACGGCATCTCCCCGTTCTGGGTCATCGCCGAGCAGGGCGCCCAGGCCGCGGGCCGCGACTTCGGGGTCAACGTCACCGTGCTCATGCCCCCGGAAGGCACCGCCGATCAGAAACGCATGATCCAGGACCTGCTCGCCCGCGGGGTAGACGGCATCGCCGTCAGTCCGATCGACCCGGAAAACCAGGGCGATATCCTCGGCGAGATCGCCGCGAACACGAATTACATCACCCAGGATTCGGACGCCCCGAACACCGACCGGCTGATGTATATCGGGATGGATAACTACACCGCCGGCCGGATGTGCGGCAAACTGGTCAAGGAAGCACTCCCCGACGGCGGCGACGTGATGATCTTCGTCGGCCGGCTCGGCCAGCTCAATGCCGACCTGCGCCGCCAGGGCGTGATCGACGAACTGCTCGACCGCTCGCCCGACCCCAACCGCCGCGACCCGAACGAGGGCGTCATCGACGGCGGGAAATACCGGATCCTGGATACACGGACCGACCAGTTCGACTTCGCCCGCGCCAAATCCCAGGCCGAGGACGCCATCGCCAAATACCCTGAACTCGACGCCATGGTCGGCCTCTTCGGCTACAACCCGCCGAAGTGCCTCGAGGCGATCAAGGAAGCCGGCAAGGCCGGCCAGATCAAGGTCATCGCCTTCGACGAAGAAGACGACACGCTCCAGGCCATCAAGGATGGGCTGATGCAGGGCACCGTCGTCCAGAATCCATTCCGCTACGGGTACGAATCCGTGCGCGTCCTCGCCGCCCTGGCCAAGGGCGACCGCTCGGTGCTGACGCCCGATAAATTCCTCGACATCCCCGCCCGCACGATCACGAAAGACAATGTCGACGAATTCTGGGCGGAGCTGAAAGAGCTGACGGCGGCGCAATAGCGGAAGGATTTGCGATCAAGGATTTGTGATTAGCGATTAGCGATCAAGGATTTGCGATATGTGATCTGGGGACTGGTGCCCCCATCTTGCATCCCGCATCCTGCATCCAGCATCCCGCATCCCGCATCCTGCATCCAGCATCTTGCATCCAGAATCCCGCATCTTGCATCCATTACTCTCATCCGGCCCATGCCCGCAACACCAGACACTCCCCTTCTCAGCGTCCGGAACGTTACGAAGCGCTTCCCGGGTGTGCTGGCGTTGGACGGCGTCAGCCTGGATGTGGGGCATGGCGAGGTGCTGGCGCTGATCGGCGAGAACGGCGCGGGGAAAAGCACCCTGATGAAGATCCTCGCCGGCGTGCAGCGTCCGGATGAAGGGGAGATCCTGCTGGACGGGCAGCCGGTCGTGATCGATTCCTGTCGCAGGGCGCTCGATCTGGGGATCGCGCTGATCCACCAGGAACTGAACCTTGCCGACAACCTGACGGTCGCGGCCAACATCTTTCTCGGCCGCGAGCCGCAGCGGATGGGGTTGATCGATCGGAAGGCGATAGTGGCCGGCGCGGAAGAAGCGCTGGAACGGATCGGCCTCGACGTCTCGCCCCACGCGCTCGTGCGCGACCTTGCCATCGGCCGGCAGCAGCTGGTCGAGATCGCGAAGGCGCTCTCCGCAAACGCCCGCGTGCTGATCATGGACGAGCCGACGTCGAGCCTGTCGGCCGGCGAGGCCGAGCAGCTGTTCGAGGTCGTCGAGGACCTGCGCCGCCGCGGTGTGAGCGTCATCTACATTTCCCACCGCCTGGCGGAGGTGAAGCGGCTGTCGGACCGCGTCGAGGTATTCCGCGACGGCAAAAATGCCGGCACGCTGGACCGCGACGCCATCGACCACGAGGCGATGGTGCAGCTGATGGTGGGGCGCGACGTCTCGAAATATTACGCGCGGTCTTCGCACACGATCGGCGAAACCGTGCTGGAGGTAACCGGGCTGGTGACGCCGGCCTGGCCGCAGCACCCGCTGACCTTCTCCGTGCGCGCCGGCGAAATCGTCGGCATCTCGGGTCTGGTGGGCGCCGGCCGGACCGAGCTGCTCCGCGTCCTGTTCGGCGTGGATCGGGCGCTGGGCGGCACGATCCGGGTGGCCGACGCCGACACCTCGTTCCATTCGCCGATGGACGCCATCGAAGCCGGCATCGCGCTGGTGCCGGAGGAGCGCAAGGAGCAGGGCCTCGTGATCGAGATGACCGTGCGGCAGAACATCGGCCTCGCCGGCCTGTGGCGCAACCGCCGGCGGCTGGGCGGGCTGAACCGGGAGCAGGAGATCGCCGACACGGCCGCGATGATCGACCAGCTCGGTATCAAGACGCCGAGCCAGACCCAGATCGCGCGTTTCCTGTCCGGCGGCAACCAGCAGAAGGTCGTGCTCGGAAAGTGGCTCACGATGGGCCCCCGGCTCCTGCTGCTCGACGAGCCGACGCGCGGCATCGACGTGGGCGCGAAGGAAGAGGTGTACCGGTTGATGGAGAAGCTCGCCCGCGAGGGCCTCGCCATCCTGTTCGTGAGCAGCGAACTGGAGGAAATCCTGGGGATGTCGGACCGCGTGCTGGTCATGCACGAGGGCCGGATCACGGGCGAACTGTCGCGCAACGAGCTATCGGAAGAAGCGGTGATGCACCTGGCGACAGGCGCAACGAACCGCGAGTAATGGACGCATTCGCATGAAAAAAATCTTCGGTATCCTGGGCCTGCTGATCGCGGTGTTGTTATTGACCGCACTGATTGAGCCCAAGTTCTTGACGGCGTACAACATCCAGAACACGATCCGCTGGACGTCGCTCTTCGGCATCATCAGCATCGGCGCGGCGTTTGTCATCATCACCGGAGGGATCGACCTGTCGATGGGCTCGCTGGTGGGGCTGGTGGGCGTCCTTCTCCCGATGCTGATGACGGCGCAGGGCTGGTCGGTGCCGGCGGCGCTGATCGCGGTACTGGCGCTTTCGCTGGCGATCGGCGTGCTCCACGGGGTGCTCATCACCAAGGTGCGGCTGCAGCCGTTCGTCGTTACGCTCTGCGGCCTCCTCTTTTATCGCGGGTTCGCGCGGTGGATTTCGGGCGACGCCACGCAGGGCTTCGGCAATCAGTACGCCGGCTTCCGTCAGCTCGCTATCGGCCGCATCCCGATCACGGAGAGCTTCGGACTCCCGATGCCGTTCGTCGTGCTGGTAGTGCTGGCCCTGCTCGCCGGCCTGTTTCTGAATTACACCGTCTGGGGGCGCTATCTGCTGGCCCTGGGCCGCAACGAGGAGGCCGCCCGCTACAGCGGCATCAACACCCAGCGGATGGTGATTCTCGCCTACGTCATCGCCGCGTTCACATCCGGCATCGGCGGTGTGCTGTTTGCGCTGGACGTAAACTCGGTGCAGCCGGCGGTACACGGCAACTTCTACGAACTCTACGCCATCGCTGCGGCGGTGCTCGGCGGGTGCAGCCTGCGGGGCGGCGAGGGCACGATCCTGGGGGTTCTGATCGGCGCCGCGGTGATGCGCGTGTTGTACAACGCCATCAACATCCTGGGCATCCCCACGCAGCTCGAATTCGCGATCATCGGCGCGGTCATCCTGCTGGGCGTCATGACCGACGAAGTGGTGCGCCGCATCGCGGCCTCCAAGGCGGCGGCGAAACGCGCGTAGCCCTCCCCTCTCAGTCTTCCTTGAGCACCTGGTTGATCACCTGGAGGAGTTGTTCCTCGGAGATCGGCTTGCAGATGTATTCGTCGAAGCCGGCCTGCAGGAGGTCTTCGCGATCCTTGGGTAGACCGTACGCCGTCATGGCGACGACCGGGACCACATCGTAGTCGGGCAGCCGGCGAAGCGCCTGGAGGGCGTCGATGCCGGCGTGTTTGCGACCCATGTTGATGTCCTGCAGAATCAGGTCGTAATGATTCCGCTGCGCCATCGTGAGGGCGATCTGCTCGTCCTCGGCCAGGTCGAGGTTGCAGGTACGCTGCAGGAGCAGGCGCATCTGCATGCGCATCTGGGGGTCGTCGTCGACCAGGAGGACGCGGGCCGGCGTGCTGCGCTTGACCGTACGGGTCCGCGAGGTGCGGCGCCGGCGGGCGCGGTCGCGGCGGATCTGCTCGTCGGGCTCGAGGCGGCCGGCGGGGAAGTGAACCGTAAAGACGCTCCCTTGCCCGGTCCGGGTATCGACCTCGATCAGGCCGTTCATCAGTTCGACCAGCCGCTTCGTGATCGACAGCCCCAGTCCGCTGCCTTCATACAGGCGAGACATCCCGCTGCTTTCCTGCTCGAACTCGTTGAAGAGGCGGTCCATGAACTCCTTGCTGATCCCGATGCCGGTGTCGGCCACGCGGATCGATACGTACGGATGGTTCATAAACACGCTGACGCGGACCGATCCTTTCGGCGTGAACTTGATGGCGTTGCCGACCAGGTTATTGAGGATGCGATCGAGGCAGGCGTGATCGAGCACCACCTCGCACGGTTCGGACGGCACGTCGGCCGTCAGTTCGATTCCTTTTTCCAGCGCCAGCGGCTGCAGCAACTCGACCTTTTCGCGCACTTCGCGCGCCAGGTTCATCTCGGCCGGATGCAGCACGAAGCTGTCCGCCTCGAGCATCGAGAGGTCGAGCACCGAGTTGATCGTGTCGAGCAGCCGGCGGCCGCTCTTTTCGATCAGCATGGCGAGTTCGTGCTGCTCGGCGGTCGCTTCCTGGGCCAGGATCGAGGCAAACCCGAGGATGCCGGAAAGCGGCGTCCGGATTTCGTGGCTCATGTTGGTGAGGAAGGTCGACTTCAGCTTGCTCACCCGCTCGGCGTGTTCCTTGGCGTCGATGAGCGCCTGCTCGTACTTCTTCCGGTCGGTGATGTCGCGTCCGATCTCCGAGAGGCCGATGATCGCGCCCCGTTCGTCGTAGGTCGGCGAAATCGCGATGGACACATCGATCTTGCTGCCGTCCTTGCGCCGGCGCAGCGCCTCGTAAGGCTCCTGCGGCTTGCCCTGCTGGATCCGGCGCATGATTTCCTGCTCCGACGCCGAGGGCGCGCTCTCGGCCCAGAGAATGCTGATGTGTTTGCCGACCACCTCGTCCCACTTATATTGATAGATGCGGGCGGCGCCGCGATTCCAGTAGGTGATCACGCCATCCATCGTCTGCCCGATGATCGCGTCGTTGGACGACTGGACGATGGCGCCCAGGGACTGCGAGCGCTCCTCGGACATCTTGCGCTGGATGGTGAGGATGGCCGTGATCCAGATCGCAAAAACCGACAGGAGGCGATTCCCGACGCTGATCCCGTAGAGGTACTCCTTGGGCGGCACGACGTCCGGAATGAGGGAATTGCTCACGACCTGCCATTCGATGGACGGGGCGACGAAGAGCATGAACAGGCTCAGCAGCGACGTGAGGCCCGCAAAAAACACCGTATAGCCCCGCCCGGGAAGCCAGAGCGTGGCGAGAACGACCGCGATGTAAGGAAACCCGCCCAGTACAAACGGGAGATCACCCCCTCCGTCCCCTGCCGTCAGCAGGTCGACGACGAGGATCATCAGGGTGAGCATCGTGCACGTAAAGACAAGAAATTTCGGCATCTTCATGGTGGCACAAGAAATGCGTTGCGATGTGATGACGCTCCAGGCATCCACCCCTTCGTGCGTAAGATGCGTACGCCCCGATCGAAGCCCTGACGGAAAGTGCTGTCTGAGCCGGCTTCTTCGATCCCCGGGACGGTGCGATCTTCAGCGAAGCCTTATATGAAAAGAGGGGGTGCTCGAGGAGGTGAAACGGGCTACAGTCTTGATTTGCGGACGAATGCTCCGTTTACGTAATTCGGCATCGGCGTAACGGTACAAATATATCCGCAAAACTCCAATAAGCCGGCATTAATTTTACAGTCTGCTTAACGTTACTTGCGCGCATCGGATCCCGAGCGCCATCACCAATCCTTCACCCCGCATGAAACGCCAGAATTACAGCACAGGCACCCCCTGGGAGCCTATCGTCGGATACAGCCGCGCCGTGCGCGTGGGCCCGTATGTCTTTGTTTCCGGCACCACGGCAACGGATGCCGACGGCAACCTCGTCGGCGAGGGCGACGCGTACGAGCAGACGCGCCAGTGCCTGCGCAATATCGAAAAAGCCCTGTCCCAGCTGGGCGCTCAACCGTCCGACGTGGTCAGAACCCGGATTTATGTCGCGAACATCGACGAGTGGGAGAAAGTGGGCCGCGCCCATGGCGAGTGGTTCGGCGAGATCCGGCCGGCGACGGCCATGATCGAGGTCAGCCGGCTCATCAACGCCGCCATGCTCGTGGAAATCGAGGCGGACGCCATCCTTACCCACCCTGACGCCCAGTAAACACCGACACCCTCATGCTTCCCGAAACCCAGGCCCGATACCTCGTGGCGCAGATGGACGACCTCGCGCCCCAAAAATGTCCATGCGGCTTCACCCGCCGCGCCTTCGTGCCACCCGAAAACGATGTCGCCTCGATCCACCTCGTCGACATCACCACCGACAGCCGGACCCACTACCACAAGCACATGACCGAGATCTACCTGGTCCGGGAAGGGGAAGGCCATATCGAACTCGACGGCGAGCGGATCCCCGTGCGGCCCAACACCAGCGTCCTGATCCGCCCCGGCTGCCGGCACCGCGCCGTGGGCGCGCTCAAGGTAGCCGTCATCGCCATCCCCGCGTTCGACGAAGCGGATGAGTGGTTCGATTAGCGGGCTTTGCCCGCTAATCGAAGTTCAAGGTTCAAGGTTCAAGGTTCGAGGTTTAAGGGTTGTTTTGTGTACTTGCCTTGAACCTTAAACCTCGAACCTTGAACCCTCCCCCTACAACCCCAACTCCTCGCGTAGCGGCAGGTCGGCGTTGTTGTGGCGGGTCCAGTAGTCGAGCATCATGCGCTTGTTGCGCGTGGCGCGTGTGGTGAGCAGGGGGGCGTTCGGACCGAAACCGGAGCGGTGGGTATCCTCCCAGCCCTCGATTTCATACGGGAAGGCGGCGTTGAACCGGATGGCGAGGGTGCGGTCCAGTTCGGGGAAGACGAGGGTGAAAATGCGTTGCCCGTCGCCGGCATCGGCGGTGCTGGCCCGGGCCTTCCGGATCGCCCAGTCGTCGTGGCTGAGCCGCTGATACATGGTGCCGGGCACGATGTCGATCTCGCCGGAGGGAAGCGCCGAGGGATCGAGGCGGATGAGCGTCCATAGCTCGTCTTCCAGCAGCACATCGTCCAGCTTCAGCGTCTGGTCACTTTCCTCCTCGAAGTAGGAATAGAGCTTGACGTCGTAGGCGCCCTTGCGCCAGTTGAACTGCGTGAAGGTGTGGCCGCACCACTCCTGCGACGAGGTGGTTACTTTCAGCGTGTGCGGATACATGCCGCGTTCGATGGGCGTGAAGACCGACGTCATCATCGAATAGGGATAGATGCCCGTCGTGAACTTCTTCGTGAAGTTGAGCTTGAGCACGGTGGCCCGGTCGTCGCTCGAACGATCGGGAAAATCCATCTTGACCTGTTTCGAGCGCGAGAAGTCCTCGGTGACGAAGATGAGCACCGCCTCGCCCTGATGGATCTCGCCGTAACGCGCCTGCTCGAGCGCGTAGCTGGTCAGTTCGGCATCCCCCTGATACCAGTAGTCGCCGAACTCGTCGTCCAATAAGGCGGCGGGTCGGGCCGGCGGCGCTTCGGGCGCCGAGGGCGGCGCGCAGGCGCCGGCGAATGCAAACAAAACAAACGACAACAGGGCTGTATATTTCATGGCGCGTAGCTCATAGGTATGTTCGATCTGGATGCCGTTTCTACGCCCGGACCCCCGGAGCGGCTCCTGCACCGCTATCCATCCTGCCCATGACACCTGAAATCACACCGGACGCCCTGCTCCGCATCCGCGCGTTTCGCGCCATCGACGAGCGGCTGGCCACGTCGGGACAGATCACGTACGACGATATCGCGGCCCTCGACACCGCGGGGTTCGACCTGGTGATCAACCTGGCGCCGGCCGACCCGGACCGCTACCCGGAGTCGGGATGGCGCATCGTCCAGCGCGGCATGGCCTACGTGCACATCCCCGTTTCGTGGGAACAGCCCGATCCAAAGCATCTGGATCTTTTTTTCGATATTCTGGCGCAGAACCGGCGCCGAAAGGTGTTCGTGCATTGCATCGCCAACAAGCGCGTTTCTACCTTCGTCTACCTGTACCGCACGCTCCGTGAGGGCGTGGCCGACGACGTTGCGAAAGCCGACATGCATGCGATCTGGGATCCCGAGAGCCTGCCTCAGTGGAAATCCTTCGTGGCGCACGCGCGGCCGGCGTGATCGGACGCCCTCCTTCACCCCTGCTCATTTCCCCTTACCATGCCTTCCACCGGTCCACGCCTGTTCGCGCTGCTCGCGCATCCGGACGATGTCGAAATCTTCTGCGGCGGCACGCTCGCCCTGCTCAGCCAGCTGGGCTGGCAGATCACCACGGGCACGATGACGGCCGGCAACATGGGCGGCATTGGCATGACGGAAGAGGAAACCGTGGCGCGGCGCACCCGCGAGGCGGCGGACGCCGCCGCCATGATCGGCGCCAACTATGTCTGCGTCGGCGAGCGTGACGGGTTTATGGTCGACACGCCGGCGCTGCGGCTCAACACCGCCCGCGCCATCCGCCGCGCCGCGCCCGACATCGTGATCACGCACCTGCCGTACGACTACCACCTCGACCACCGGACCACCTCAAACGTCGTCGAGATCGCCACGATGATGGCCACGCTCCCCAATCTCCCCTGCGAAGAGCCCCCGCTCGCGGCCACCCCCCTGCTCTACCACTCCGCGCCGTACCAGCTCACCACGCACCTCGGCGACCCGGTGCAGCCGCACTTCCTGGTGGACATCGACGCCGTCGTCGACCTCAAGCGCCGCATGCTCGGGTGCCACGTCTCCCAGCTCGAGGTGATGCGGGTGATGTTCCAGCGCAACAACTTCATCGAAGAACTGCTGGACGAGCAGGACGCCACGCTCGGCCGACAGATCGGCGCCGGCTACGCGGAAGCCTTCTGGCAACACCGCGGCGGCGGCTTCCTGCAGGACGAAGTCATCCAGGAAGCGCTTGGCGGACTGGTGCACCGCAAATCATGACATCGCAAATCGAAAGATCGCAAATCGCAAAATGTATATGACAAAATAAGCAGGGAGTCTACAGAGGCTAATCATGCCTCATTATGCAAATTTCACATAAAAGACTCGTATCGCGGATGTTGCAACTTCATTTACTCATCTGGTTTGTCGCCTTATTAAGCCTTATTGGAATTTTAAAGCATAGAAAGGATTTCTCAAGGTGGGAAACCTTAAATACCCCACAAAAGAATATGCTGATAGGCATCATCTTAACGACGTGCATTTCGCTTGTTATGGCCTCAATGTCAATAGTATATCTCATTAGATTGCTTTGAATATATACTCTCTATAGCTTTTTATTCCCTGACATTACACAGGTCTTGCGACCGGTCCTACTGAGACCCAAAGCCCCGCTTCGCAGGGCTTTCTTATTGGGCATGGCATGACCTAAAACAAGTCACAATACAGGGCTCGAATAGGCCTGGAGTCAGCTGAAACACGGGAGAAAGGGCTTCGGGGTGACGATGTCATTAGCAGCCATGCAAAACATTTGCCCGATACACAATTTCTGACGAAATGCGGCATCGATCGCATTTCAGACAGACTACTTCGGTTAGAAGCTTCGCTCGTTTCTCCACTCCGCTCAGGAAGACATACGCAATTGCGATGTGTAAGATCAGATCGTAAAACCTAGCACGCACCAGATACACTCAGCCAATTTTTGCCTTTTCATTTTGCGATTTGCGATGAACTGATTTGCGATCTAACGAAACACCGCTGTCTTCGGGATGGGCTCCGAGAACACCCACGGCCCCGACCATTCGACCTTCAGCATCCCGCCCCCGCTGCGATTGAAATATTCGACGCGAATCGGGTGGAGGCCGGCCTGGAGCGCGACCTGCCCCTCGCGGGTGCGTTCGCCATGCCAGCCGTCGTTGTCAACCACCTCCCTGCCGTGGATATAGAGCTTGGATCCGTCGTCGCTCGTCGTGGCAAACGTGTAGACGCCGTCGCGCGGCGCCTCGATCAGACCCTCGAATACCAGCGCGTATTCCCGTTTGCCCTGCGATAACCCGTCGATAGAAAACGTCGCGACCTCGCCGGCTGCTGCCGGCGTGAGCGGCGAAAAATCGGGCAGTGTTTCCCAGGCGCCCTCATAATAGGCGTACGCGAGGCCGGCGTGCGTCTTGGCCGGCCGGACCGGCTCCATCAGATCCACCTTCTCGATCGAACGGGACACCACGCGGCTGCGCACGCCGTCCGCCGTGAAGGCGGCGGCCTTCAGGGTCGTGCTGGCGCGCAATGCGATGGGGCCGGCATAGCGGGCGGATTGCGTCGAGGGTTCCGATCCGTCTGTCGTATAGCGGATGGTCAGGTCTTCAAACGCACCGGCTAGCGCGACACGCGTCTCGTCGAGGAAAATCGCATCCGAGCCCTCGAACCGCGGCGGCGGCGGCATCATCACCCGGGCCAGACGCTCGGGGCTTTTTTCGAGCTGGAAGGAATCGAACAGGCGGCCCTCCTCGTCGATGGCCTGGAAGAAGATCGTCTTGTCGTGCACGACGAAATAGCCAAAGTGGTGCACGCTTTTCACTTTCGCCGAGAACCAGGAGCGCGTCGGAGCAAAATCTTCCAGCCCGCCCCCGCCCCCGCCCGAGTTGATGTAGATCACGCCGTTTTTCTGATTGACCCGGCCATCCAGAATGGGCCAGGTGCGCTCGTACATGTGGACGTGTCCGAAAAGGCAGAAATCGACGCCGTAGAGTTCGTAGAGCGGCACCAGGTTGCGCGCGTGCGTGCCGTAGGTCGAGGATCCGGTGGCCGTGTCGCCGTGATCGTTTTCCTCGGAGGAATACGGCGGATGGTGGTGCACCACGATTTTCCACATCGCGTCCGACATCGCGAGTTCGCGCTCGAGCCACTCATACTGCTCGGAGCCCTCGCTCACGTCCCGGTTCGTATCCACCATAAAAAACTGCGCGTTGCCATACCGGAACGTGTAGTAATACTCCGGCGGCGGGGCGTAGATGTATTTGTAGTAGTTCGGATGGTCGTCTTCGTGGTTCCCGATCGCCGGGTAAAGCGGCACGCGGCGCATGAGCGTGTTCGCCGGCGCGAAGAACTCCTCGAGCCAGTTCTGGATGTCGCCGCCGCGCTGGACGAGGTCGCCGGCGATCAGCCCGAAGTTGGGGCGCTCCTGCCAGCCGAGCTGCGCGATGCGCCCCCAGACCTCCGGGTTGTCCTGCGTGTCGCCGAAGAGCACGAAGGCGTAGGCCGACGAATCGTTCACGGCCGTGCGGAACGTCGACGGCTCGCTGGCCAGCTCGCGTCCATCCCCCATCTGCGAGACGACCCGCCAGAAGTATTTCGTTTCCGGCTTCAGGCCTTCGAGCACGACCTCGTGCATCGCCCGCGTACCCGGCAGGTCGACATGCATCGAAAGATTGGGCGCTTTGTCCCCGAGGCGGCTCTCGCCGTACTCCACGCGCGTGGTGGCCGGCTCCTCGGTTTCCCAGAGGATGGCCATCGATGTTTTGGTGGAAAACTGGAGATAGGGCGCTACGCGAAAGGCGAGGTCCTGCGCGCGCGTGCCGACCGGCGTCAGCAGGAAAACGAGGAGGCAGGCGGCGTAAAAACGAATGGGCATGATGCATCCAGACTGGTTGGCGGGGACGTCGCGAAAAAACGACCTTCCGCGCTCAGATGCACCATGCCCATGTTAAGCTCTGGTAAACCTCCTCAGCGAACGACCGTGAGGGTGCGCGTGGCCGTCCGGTCGCCGGCGTCGAGCCGGTACATATAAATCCCACTCGGGAGACTCCCGGTTTCGAAGGTCACCTCGTGCAGCCCCGCCGGCATCCTGCCGTCCGCGAGGGAGGCCACCCGGCGGCCGAGCACGTCGAACACCTCGAGCCGGGCGGGTCCGGGCGCCTCGAGTTCGAATACGATCCGCGCCGATCGGTGCGCCGGGTTGGGGAAACTCTGGTAGAGCGCCAACCCGCGCGGGGCCGGCGTGTCGTCCACCGCCGTCACCTCGCCGGTCGACTGCCGGAAAAGCACGATGGAGGTCGATTGCCCGTCGGATCCGGCCGCGACAAGGTCGATGTCGCCGTCGCCGTCGATGTCGCCGGCATCGAGCCCGGTGAAGTCGTCCGTATTCAGATCCCGAAGCAGCACGACATCCGGCGTCGCGGCGTCGTCATTGACGAGCAGGACGAGCGCCGGCCGGATGTTCTTCTGCGACACGAAGACATCGAGGTCGCCGTCGCCATCGGCATCCGTCGCCTTCAGCGCCAGCCCTTTTTCCTGATTCGTGGTCGGCCACAGATCGAGCGTCTGGAACGTGCCGTCGTTCTGGTTGATGAGCGCGGCGGCTCGCAAGGGTTCGGACAGCCCGGGTTGAAAATCGAATGCCGCGAGGATGTCCGGGACGCCGTCGCCGGACCAGTCCCCGACTTCGATGTCGGACCCGTCATGGCCGCTCAGCAGCACCTGGCGCGTCATCACTTCACCGAGCGTGTACAACACGACGCTCTGGCTCGTATCGCTGGATACGACCGCCAGGTCGGGGATGGCGTCGCCGTTAAAATCCGCGATCTCCAGATCGTCGGGCATCGGCAGCGCATCGTCGACCCCGTGCGCGACGAAGCCGGCAGGCGCGTTCTCGTACCAGACGACCGAGCTGTCGCCGTACGACACCACGGCGATGTCGATCCGGTCGTCGGCATTCAGATCGCCGAGGGCCAGGCCGGCCGGCTCGAGCAGATCCTCCGCGACGAACGTCTTCGCCCAGTCGAACCCGTCGCGGGTGTAGACGGCGAGCGTGCCGCCTTTGCGATCGATTGCTATCACCTCCACCGCGCCGTCCCCGTCGAGGTCCGCCACGTCGAGATCGGCGGGGAATGGAATGGCATCCTCGATGCGCCAGTCTTGGAAGCCGTCGCTCCGGTTTTCGTACCAGATGAGTTCTCCTTCGCTAAAGGCGCCGGACGCCGAGGCGCTGCCGGCGGCCAGCAGCACGTCGAGGTCGCCGTCGCCATCCAGGTCGGTCATCAGAGGCCGGTACGCGGCCTGCACCTCGCTATAGAGGTAGTGGCGATACAGCCGGCCCGACCGGTTCTCATACCAGGCCATGTCGCCATCGACATTGCCGTATTCCGGAAAGACCAGATCGTCGTCGCCGTCGCCATCGAGATCGCCCAGCGCCATCTGAGCGCCCCGACCGCTCGTGTCCCAGTTATCCTCGATGACGTCTTCCTCGTACACACCTTCGGCCATCTGATACAGCACGCTTACGTACTTGTCGCCGGTATTCTGGCGGACGATATCTTTCCACCCGTTGCCGTCGAGGTCGCTGACGAGCAGGTCGCCGCCGAGATCGATCGCCGAACTGTTCAGCAGGGCGTCGTTGAACCCCGAAGCCCCGTCGAGCAGATACAGGCCACCGGTCCCGACCGTCGCATAGGTGAGGATGTCCAGCACGCCGTCGTTGTCGAGGTCGGCGACGACAAAGTCGCGGCCGGCGGATGGCGACAGCGCGCTCCACGTAAACAGATCCTGGGTCTCGGTAAAGGCGCCGTTCCCGTCGTTTTTATACAGCACGTCGTCGACCAGCAGATCGATGTCGCCATCGTCATCGACGTCGGCCGCCTCGAGTGCCTCGAGCTGGTTGACCGACGGATCGACGATCTTCTCCGAAAAGTTCAGGTCCCCTTCGTTGATCCAGATGCGGAGCGAATCCTGCCAGAAGCCGACCCCCACGACGTCGATTAGCCCGTCGCCATCGAGGTCTTCGAGGTCGATGTCGTCGAAGCGCCGATCGGCGTCGAGGTCTTGACGGACGAAGCCGCCGTCGTCCTGGCGGATGAGCAGGATCAGGCCGCCTTCGTCGAGCGCGATGCCGGCGTCGGCGACGGCGTAGTCGTCATCCCCGTCGCCATCGAGGTCAGCGCGCTGGATATGGATCGGGTCCTTGAGATCGGTCACGATTTCGTGGCGAGCAAACACGAGGGTGCCATCGTTTTCCAGCCACTCGACGGCGCCCGAAAGCCCATCGCGGGTGCGCCGGGTCACGACGATGTCGAGATCGCCGTCCGCGTCGAAGTCCTGAACCAGCGACGCGGCGGCGAACAGGGGGCCGCGGTTGATGCGCTCGGACTGGAATTCGAGGGTCTGCGCCGAGGCGGGAAAAACGGCGAGCAGCGTCAGCGCCGCCAGGAGCGATAGAGGACGCAACAGATGACTGCGGTTCATGATACTTGGGATGTGGGTTGCGGGGTGTGGGTTGCGGTACATGGGAAGGGCACACCCTTCTGTGCGTAAAATGCAGCCGGCACACGTCAACGGCGGCGGTACAATGCTTGAACTGGGGGTACAGTATCGCAGGATATGCGCCGGGATGCAAACGCCAGGCGATCCGCCCTCCCTCCCGCGTACCCTAGCCGTAGAGCGACAGAAAATTAAACAGCTTTCCACTGAGCGACCGCATGTACAGCACCGGGGTGATCCATTCGAACGAACCGGGGATCTGCGCCGCGATGGCTCTGCGGGCGATCGCCACCGCCACGTCGGCGGGCTGCTCGTCGGTTATCGCCTTGTAAAACGCCTCCGAGAACACGATGGCCGCCCTGTCGGAGATGGAAAACTGCATGGCCAGCACGGCAGGGATGACCCCTCCCTGCACCATGCGGGCCGCCGTGCCGGCGAAAATATTGTCCGTGGCCTGCTCGCTGGACTGCGCCGTGTTGCAGGCGTTCAGGTACACGAGCTGAAGCGGATCGTCGGACCGCCAGATCGCGCCGGCGAACGTATCGCTGTCCACGAATTCGCTGCGGCCATCCTGGCCCTCCATAATCAACCCGCCCTTTCCGACCGGGTCGTCGAAGGCGCCGTGCCCCATGTAATGCAACACGTGGTAGGAGGTCTGCCTGAACCGGGACCGGAGCGCGTCCAGCGTCGCCTCCTCGAGATATTCCACCTGAACGCCCCGGCATTTTCCCCACGACGCCTCGATCTTTTTTCGTTCGGCGTCGAGATCGAGCGGCTGCACATTGGTGGGATTGGACAATACGACGAGCACGCGCAGCGGCAGCATCACGGGCGTCGGGGCATAGTCGCCGCCGACTTCGAGGTACCGAAACAGCGTATACGGCTCGGCGATGGACAGGTACTCGCCCGTACCCGGCCTCTGCGAAAGCTCCCAGGGCAGACGCAGGATGGGCGCGACGCGCGGGTCGGTCGGGTTGATGTGCAGCATGATCCGGAGCGGGTGCGGGTCGTCCCATTCGTCCGCCGGCCTGAACCAGGCCGTTTCCGGATCGAATACCTGCCCCGGCCATGCGTCGTCGAAAATGGGCATCAGCGCCTCGCCGAAGAGGCTGGAGAACAGCGATTGCCCGAGCGCCTCCAGGGAGATCGCCGGCATGCGCTCCGCCTCCCGTTCGCCGCGCGTCGCGCCCCCGCGCAGGATGGCGGACTCCGTGCCCGCCAGCATGTCGTCCATCCGATCGATCGCCATCGGGAGGCGAAACCGGGCGGAGCGATCGCCGCCGGCCTCACGCAGCGTGGCGACAAAGGCATCCCCATCGGGATCGATTCGGATCAGGACATCTCTGGACATGGGCGATCTCTCCTGAATGGTGCTAACGCCGGAAATTGTACAGATACGAAAGCGAGAGCGTGTAATCGGCCGTCTCGTCGCTCAGGCCGAGGCCGAGGCCGCCCCGCAGCCGGCCCTGGGGGCTCACGCGATAATCGAAGCCGCCGGCGAGCAGGACATGGTCGGTCACGGTCCGGATGTAGAGCTCTCCGAGGATCGCGAATCGGTCGCTCGTGCGGTGGATGATGCCGCCCCCGAGCCGGAGGGCGAGGTCGTAGTCGTCGCCGATCGGGACAAAGTCGAGGCCGGTGGTGGCCGTCAGCGCCGTGTTGCGGCCGACGCCGTAGCGCCAGGCGGCGAAAAAGCCCAGGGCCACGTCATCGCCGGCACCGATGTCGTCGCTGCCGACGGGCAGCGTAAGGTAGCCCCCGATGGCCGTCTGGACATTCCGCGTCGGCAGCAGATACCGCGCGTTGAGGAGGATATCCGCCAGTCCGTCGCGATTGCGCCCGACATCCGGATCGACATTGAGGTATTGCAGCACCGCGGCGCCCTCGAACCGTCGTGAAAACGGGATGTGAACGCTGCCGCCGATGGTGGTCTGCGAGACAAAGTCGTAGTCGGCGTACGACAGACCGCCGTTGAGGTAGGCCGACGGCGCTACCGTGGCGTCGGGGAGAAAATTTACGAGGAGGTGGACGTCGTCCAGCGTGCTCTGGGCACGGGCGGCCGGCGTCAGCACACCGAAAGCGAGGCAGAAAACAACCAGATATCTCATAAAAAAGGTACCTGCAAACGTGGAAGGAACGATAGGATGCGCTCGCGCCGTGTGGGAACGACGCCGGCATGCCATCGAACAGATCGTGATGAGAGCGAACAGGCCCTGATGATAAGCGGCCGTCACGAAACGGCCTGTAGGTCTTCCTGCAAAACCAATGTAGGCGTCCACCGACGGGGGGTCAATGCCGGGAAAGCGGCCGCTGAAAGCGACTTCGCCGGTCGCGAAGAATGTGAATTATAAAGATTACATGAAGAACCCCCTTGACACTGGGCGTCTCATTCCTTTTCGTTAAGGCAGGAGACCACGCAGTTCCGCTCCTCTATCCCTGTGCTTCTCACATCGAGGGTTGTTCTATGAAAACTGCAGCTGACATCCTGGCTCGCAAAACCAAACGCATGATTTCCGTCCGGGCCGACCAACGCATCTCCGAAGCGCTCACGCTGATGAATGCGCACAAGATCGGTGCAATGCTCGTCCGCGACGAGACCGGCATGGTCGTCGGGATCTGGACCGAGCGCGACCTGATCCAGGATACGCTCAACGAAGGGTTCGATCCGCGCACGGCGGTCATCGGGCATTACATGACGACGGACCTCCACACGGCGTCATCCGATGCGACGATACTCGAGCTGAAGGAAAAAATGCTCAGCCTGTATATCAGGCACCTATTGATCTCGGAAAACGGCCGCATCATCGGCATCCTTTCCGTCGGCGACATCGTGCGGGCCAGTCTGGCCGCGCAGGACCGCCGGATCCAGGAGCTCCGCGATCACACGAGCTGGCAGTACTACGAGACGTGGGCGTGGGGCCCCGTCGCCTAATCCGAACGCCAACCTGCCCGGGGGGCCTTCCCCCCCGGGCGTTGTTTATCCCACAAATCCGTTTGACCGGTGCGTCCCGTCGCAGAACGGCTTATTTCGGGATTCGCCGCAGCGGCAGAGCGCGCATTTGACGCCGGCGACCGATTCCCCGTCCGTCCCTTCGATGCGCACCGAGCCTTCGATCAATAACGGTCCATTCTCCGCCAGCTTGATCCGCAGCGCCGGCGACGCCTCCCCCTCTTTCAGCTTCGGTTCGCCGATTACGCCGGCATCGGAAAAGCCGGATTGCCGGTGGCTGTTGTCGCAAAACGGCTTGTTCTTCGATGCGCCGCAGCGGCAGAGCGCCACCCGCGTGTCCGTCAGCACCGCCTCGCCGGCGGCAGACAGCACCTCAAGCCGGCCGCGGATGTAGAGGGGTCCGTCCGGCTCGACCGCGACCGTAGCCTCCGTCGCCCCGGTCTCATCGAGATCCTGGATGTGCAGGGCGCCCGAAGGGCACCTGAGTACGACGGCTGCAACCGCATCCGCCGGAGCCTGGTCCGGCTCCACCCAGGGTTTCCGCTTGGGATCGAATACGGCGGGCAGGCCGCGAACGCACTCGGCCGCATGAATACAACGGGCGACATCGTAGGTGACGGTGATGTCTGCGCCCGGGTAGGTATGGGTAGATGATTTCATCGCTTGGGGTTCTGGTGATTCCTCAATATAACACGCCGGCGACCGACCTCCGCACACGTCGCGCCGGGAACGGGGATTCGGAACTTTTGACGGCCGCCGGCGCACCATGCCCAACCGCAACTGCAATCCTTCCCGCATCCATGCGTCGTTTGATCTTCGTACTGGCCGGCATCGCGCTGGGGTTTTCGCTCGCCGTCATGTTCGCGTACCCGCGATACAGCGACCGCCCGCCGGCCGTCTACGGGACCTACATCGACCCGCCGGCGCCGATCTCCGACTTCACCCTCCGCTCCGGCGACGCAGAGGTCCACAAGCGTCAGTTCGAGGGCCGCTACACGGTGGTCGTCTTCGGCTACACGTATTGCCCCGACGTGTGCCCCACGACGATGCGCCGCCTCGCGCAGGCCGTGTCGCTGCTGGGCGATGCCGGCGACGAGGTTGAGGTGCTGCTCGTCAGCGTCGACCCCGAACGCGACGACCCGGTCAGGGCGCAGGCCTACGCCCGCACCTTCAACCCGCGTTTCGTGGGCGCGTCGGGTTCGCCGGCCGACATCGAGTCGGTAGCCGGCGCGTTCGGGATCCATCACGAGCGCAGCGAGGCCACGACGGGTGACGACTATCTCATCGATCACACCGCGACGATCACGTTGCTCGACCCGCGGGGCGACGCCGTGCTGCACTGGTCGTTCGACACCACACCCGAGCAGATCGCGGCCGACCTCATCGTGCTCGCCGGCCGCTGAGATGGCGCGTCCCGTTTTCCTCCTGCTGATCGGGCTCATTCTCGCCTCCTGCCGGCCCGACCCCGGTCCGCCCCGACTCCGGATCGTCGACGCCTGGACCCCGCCTCTCAACGCGGAAGCGCCCACCGGCGCCGTCTACCTGACCCTGTACAACGACGGCGGCCCCGACACCCTGCTCACGGCTTCGACCGACGCGGCCGAACGGGTCGAACTCCACGAGAGCCGCGAGGAGCAGGGCATGATGCGGATGCGCCGGCTGGACGCACTCCCCCTCCCACCCCGATCCGAAACCCGCCTCGAACCGGGCGGCAAACACCTCATGCTGGTCGGCTTCACGCCCCCCGCCGGCGACACCCTCGCCCTGCGGCTGCACTTCAGCGTCAGCGGTGAGCGGACGGTTGCGGTGGCGTTGGAAGGTTCGAGGTTTTAGGTTCAAGGTTTAAGGGCCTCCTCGACCACCCTACCTTGAACCTTAAACCTTCCCCCTTGAACCTTAAACCTCCCCCCTTGAACCCTTCAAATCATCCCTTCCAGTTCGGAGCGGAGCGCCTGGCGCTCGGCGTCGGTCATGGCGTCCGCCTCGACGTAGAACGGGTCGTTTGGCGCGTCGGAGTGCGGAACGAGGGCCGGCCGGCGGAAGAGGGTAGCTACCGCGGCGGCGGCGGCGGTGGCGGCGGAAGCGATGAGGAAGGCGCGCAGTACCCGTTTCATGCGATCAAGGAGCCATAGGGAAGGAGGATGCGAAGAGGGCATCGTGAGACGGGGTGACTACGAGAGGAAGGCGCGCGGGATCCCAATCCCATACGAGCCCCTCCGCAATCAGACGGGCGTGTTCGGCGCTGTAGAGCCGCTCGACGAGGTAGAACGCCGGCTCATAGCTCATCGCACCGCCCACCGACGTGATGTATTTGTCGTCCGCGACGAGGCGCACGTCGTAGCGCACGTCGATTTCCGGAAACCGCGTGGCGAACGCGTCCCGGTCGCCGGGGAAGGTCGTCGCCACGCGGCCGTCGAGCGCGCCGGTGGCGGCCAGCGGAAACGCGCCGTCGCATACCGTGATCACGAAGCGGGCCTTCGCCACGGCCTCGCGGAGCCACGACATAAACGCCTCGTTGCGGAGGTCGGCCTCCATGCTGTTTCCCGTGCTGGGGATGACGAGGATGTCGATGGGTGGGGCCGTCTCGAACGAAAAGTGGGGCTGCACCGTGATGCCTTCGAAGGTCGTGACGGGCCGGCCGTCGGGCGACACGATAAACGGCATCATATACCGCGTCTCGTCCCGAAACAGCGTGTGGTGCACGACGTCGTACGGAGCCATCAATTCCGAATTGAAGACCTGATCGAGGGCGACGAAGCCGACGCGCAGCACCTCGCCGCCCGCCGCCTCGGCCTGCGCCGCGCTGGCGAGTTCGGCGCGGATGAAGGCATCGGGAGCGCCGGTCGGGTCGTCCGGAGCGGGGGTGCAGCCGGCGGCGAGCAGGATGAGGATCCAGAGTACCCGGAAACCCCGCCCGCCGGCATGCCGTACGTTGTCCATGATCGCTCGTCCGCCCCATGAGGACCGGGCGCCCGATTTCAACTCCTGATCCCTACCGATCTTCATGCGACAGCTCCTCCGTTCGCTTTTTTTCATCGCGATGTGCCTGGCCGCGATTCCTGCGCCGGCGCAAGATCAGTATAGCATGCACATCGCCCGGATCAAATATGGCGGCGGGGGCGACTGGTATGGCGACGAGCAGTCCCTCTGGGAGCTTCTCGCCTTCGCCCGCCGGGAGACGCTCATGGATGTGGCGCCCCGGGAGGACGTCGTCGAGCTCAGCAGCGACAAGCTGTACTCCTATCCGTACGTCTACCTCACGGGCCACGGCAACGTGCGCTTTACGGCCGACGAAGCGCGCCGGCTGCGCCATTATCTCGAGGGCGGGGGCTTTCTGCACATCGACGACAACTACGGACTGGACCGGCACATCCGACGCGAGATGAAGAAAGTCTTTCCCGAACAGGAATTTGTCGAGCTGCCCTTCGACCACCCGGTTTTCCATTCCCACTTCGAATTTCCCGCCGGTTTACCCAAGATCCACGAGCACGACGGCAAGCCGCCGCAGGGTTTCGGGTTGTTCGTGGACGGCCGTCTGGTCGTCTTTTATTCGTACGAAAGCGACCTGGGCGACGGCTGGGAGCCCAAGGAAGTACACCATGTGCCGGATAATATGCGCCTCGCGGCCTTGCGAATGGGCGTGAACTTGCTTTCTTATGCGATGACGCATTGAGAGGACTTGCACACGCCGGCTCACTCCTTGCTCTCGCCCACACCTGCCGGGAGCATGTCAAACGAGCAGGCGTTGTAATGCCGGGTTAACTTTTGCATCCGGGGCTCCGTCTAACCGGGTTGCCTGCCATCAGCGCAATCATAACACCAGACCAAGCCTATGCGCACGTTGTCTATCTTTCTGTTCGTCGCCATCGTGACCTTGCTCGTCTATAACCCGACCATGGACGATTTCAGGGACTTTGTCGAGGCGGAGACCGCGAAGCGTGAACGCGAGATGGCCATGGACAACATCGTCGGCCGCATGCTCACGGGAAACCAGGTGAACATGAACACCTCGATCATGGGCAGTTCCACCGAGCGCAACAACTTCCTGTTGTTCAGCACCTACAAAGTGTCGCTGCTGGATGCGGAAGACGCCCTTCTGGAGTGGCGGTATCTGGGGATCGGCAGCTTTTTCATTGAGATGGAAGCGCCCGCTTCGATCGACCTGCACGCCGTCCCGGGTGGTTGAAATTCACAAAGCGGGCGATCCTTTTTTATTACCTTGCGCCGTTCAATGAGCGAGCCGGCTGCGTGCCGCTCTCCGTGGGCGCGTGGTTCTTCACGCAGGATGTGAACACCTCCCGATCGGCTCGCCTCTTCCGGTTGTTATCCTCGTATCGTCCATGTCCGAACTGCAAGATCGCGATCCCGAGCTCTTCGACATCATCCAGCGCGAAGTCCGCCGCCAGAACGAAGGGTTGGAACTAATCGCCTCCGAAAACTTCGTGTCGCGCCCGGTGCTCGAAGCGATGGGCTCCGCCCTGACCAACAAATACGCGGAAGGGCTGCCCGGCAAGCGGTACTATGGCGGCTGTCAGTATGTGGACCTGGCGGAGGAGCTTGCCCGCCAGCGCGCGATGAAGCTGTTCGATTGTGACTGGGTCAACGTCCAGCCGCATTCCGGCGCCCAGGCGAACGCGGCGGTGTACCTCACGCTGCTGGAACCCGGCGACACGCTGCTCGGGCTGGACCTTGCGCACGGCGGCCACCTGACGCACGGGAGCCCGGTCAACTTTTCGGGTCTGCTCTACAACGCCACGTTTTACGGTGTGGAGCGGGAGGGCCCGCTGGCCGGCCGGATCGACATGGACAAGGTCCGCGATACGGCGCGGCGCATTCGGCCGCGGCTCCTGTCGATCGGCGCCAGCGCCTACCCGCGCGATTTCGACTATGAGGCGTTCCGGAGCATCGCCGATGAAGTCGGCGCCTTCCTCTGGATGGACATGGCCCATACGGCCGGCCTCATCGCCGCCGGCGTGCTCAACAACCCGATGCCGCACGCCCACATCGTCTCGACCACGACGCACAAAACGCTGCGCGGCCCGCGCGGCGGGATGCTGCTGATCGGTCGCGACTACGACAACCCGCTCGGCAAGACGGCCCCGAAGTCCGGCCGCCTCAAAAAAATGAGCGAGCTCTTCGACTCCGCCGTCTTCCCGGGCATCCAGGGCGGGCCGCTCATGCACGTGATCGCCTCGAAAGCCGTGGCCTTCGGCGAGGCGCTGCACCCCTCGTTTGCCGACTATGCCCGACGCGTCGTGACAAATGCCGGCGCGATGGCTTCCGCCTTCACCGAGAAGGGCTACGACCTGGTATCTGGCGGCACCGACAACCACCTGATGCTGATCGACCTGCGCAACAAGAACATCTCCGGCAAGGATGCCGAGATCGCCCTCCAGCAGGCCGACATCACGGTGAATAAAAACATGGTGCCCTTCGACGACAAGAGCCCCTTCGTCACGAGCGGCATCCGGATCGGCACGCCGGCCATGACGACGCGGGGCTTCGGTGCGGACGAATTCCGGCAGGTGGTTTCGCTCATCGACCGCGTCATCGCCAACCCGGCGAATGATCAGGAAATCGGTCGCGTGCGCGGTGAAGTACATGCCCTCTGCGAGCGCTTTCCGCTTTACGACTTCGTCACCGCATGAGCCGGAACGGATCTTGATAAGAACGGTTCGATCCGAACGCCTTGACGGAGCAGAACGGACTTCGTGTCGTTCCCCCCTTCGCGAAACGCCCATATTCCGCCAAAACAGGTCGTTTCGAAAGAGAACGAAGTCCCGCTCCCCGGCTTCGAATTGATCTGATTGAGACTGATACGGAAACGTATTTAAGTGATACGGAACTGCCGGCCGTTTCCGGCGATCGCTTCCCCAGGCAGGAATCATCTGCGACGCTATGGCGACGTCATGCGATTACCCCTATCCAGCATGCCGGGCCCGGCCGAGCGGCCTCTGCCCTACTCGTTTTTCCGTGAACGCAACTGAATCGTTAAGCAGCTTTTCGCAGGACGCCTTATGAGTCAATCCTCGACGAGCACCGCGCTGAACTCCTCAACGTACGCCGAACTCGTGGATCTCGGGCGGCGCCTGTACGAGCAATCGCTCGTGCGGCGAGAAACGGAATTCATCACCGACCCGCGCGGTCATCCCATCGGGTGGTTGCTCGACACCCGCATCCCCATGCTCAACGGGAGCATGTTCCGCGAGGTGGGGGAAGTGCTCGGGGATCGCCTGCGCGCCAAAGGGGTTTACCAGGTAGCCGGCTATGGTTTCGGCGCCTATTCGCTCGTGTGCGCGGTGCTGGCCGCATCCGGCGAGCCGGCCTTTCGGGGCGGCTTCATCCGGGACCAGCCGAAAAAGCACGGCCGGCGCCGGCTGGTCGAAGGTCCGCTGGACCGTTCGCAACCTGTCGTCCTTCTGGACGATATCCTGAATAGCGGCCGAAGCGCCGTTCGCGCCATCACTCTGTTGAAGAAAGACGACTTCGATGTCGTCGGCGTAACGACCTTGTTCAATTTCACCTGGAGCGGCGGCCGCAACCGGGTTGAAAGCGAAGGGATGTGGGTAGACTCGCTGCTGGATTTGAACCTGCGCGAAAGCACGCACTCTTCCTGACTCTGGCCGTTTCGTTGTACCTTGATCGCTCGCGTGAGTATACAACACGATGAAGCTCTTTGGACTCGGCAATTCATCATCCCAGGTAGCGCTGCCGTCTCACGGTGACGGCGCTTCCGATCCGTTGCTTCCTCCGAATGAAGAGGAAATGTCGGAAATGAGTTTCCTCGATCACCTCGAGGAACTGCGATGGAGCCTGTTCCGAGGCATCGGCGGGATTCTGGTGATCACGATCGTCTGCAGCTTTTTCAGCCGCTGGATCATCGACGAGCTGCTCCTCGGCCCCACGCGCGCCGACTTCTTCATGTACCAGTTGCTCGGCTTCGAGGCCAAAACGCTGCTGCTCCAGAATCGTATCCTCACCGGACAGTTCATGGTGCATATCGGCGTCATCCTCTCCGTCGGGGTCGTGCTCGGCTCGCCCATCTTCATCTATTCCCTCTGGAAATTTATCGAGCCCGGGCTCTACAAGAGCGAAAAACGGGGCCTCCGCTTCGCCGCGGTGTTCGCCACGATGTTTTTCATGCTCGGGATCGCCTTCGGCTATCTCATCATCACCCCGGTAGCGATCCAGTTTTTCTCGAACTACGAGATTTCCCCCCAGATCACCAACGATTTCGACATCTCGAAATACTTCACGATGGTGACGTTCTGGGCCTTTGGGACCGGGGTGCTTTTCGAACTCCCGGTGGTCATCTACTTCCTGGCCAAGGTAGGCATCGCGACGCCCCAGCGGCTCCGCCAATTCCGGAAGTATGCCCTCGTCGTCTCCATGATTCTGGGCGCCTTCTTTACGCCGCCCGACCCGTTCTCGATGGTTCTCGTCGCGACGCCGCTCTACCTGCTCTATGAGGCCTCGATCTTCGTGGCGGCTTCGGTGACCAAGAAGCGGGAAAAAGAGTTGCTGAAGCTGGATCAGGAGTCCGCCTGATCGCTGCGCGGCCGGTCCGGCGCCCCGATTTTTCTGGCGATTCACGACGCACCCGTTTCGGTGCGTCACACCCGTCGTTTCGTTTCCGAATACGAGGTGAACCCTATGTCGCATGTCGCTCGCCCGCTTCGTTATGCCGGCCTCGCTCTCGTCCTCGTCGCCTGTTTTTTCGCCGGCTTCTGGATGCCGCGCGACGACGACTTCTTCGCACTCCGCAAGAACTTCCAGATCTTCGGCGCACTCTACGAAGAGCTTGTGACCGGATATGTGGATCCGGTCAACCCAGAGACGCTGATGCGCACCGGCATCGAGGCGATGCTCGAGAAGCTGGATCCCTACACCAATTTCTTCGACGAAGCCGATAATGCCGACATCGACATCATCACACGCGGACGGTATGCCGGCGTCGGTCTGAACGTCGGCATCCGGAACGAGAAGATCACGGTGATCTCGCCGGTGGAGGGCGCCAGCGGCTACCTCCAGGGGGTGCGCGCCGGCGACATCATCCTGAGCGTCGGCGGCAAGCCGACGGACGGGCTGACGCTGGCCGACCTGCGCGTCCTGCTGCGCGGCGAGCCGGGCACCGCCGTCGAGATCACGGTAGCCCGCGAAGGCACGCCGGCGCCGCTCGAATTCCTGCTCACGCGGGAAGAAGTGCAGCTCAAGAACGTGAGCCATTCGCAATTCGACCCGGCCACCGGCATCGGGTACGTCAAGCTCGAACGGTTTGCGCGGGAGGCGAGCGAGGAAGTGCGCACCGCCGTGAAGGGCATGCTCGAAACCGGACAGGTAAAAGGCATCGTACTGGACCTGCGGGACAACCCGGGCGGCCTGCTCGAAGAGGCCGTCGAGATCGTCCAGCTCTTCATCCCACCCGGGAAAGAAATCGTATCCACCCGCGGCCGGCTGCCGCAGACGGAGCGCTCGTACACGGGCAAGATGCCGCCGCTCGCGCTCGACATCCCGCTCGCCGTCCTCGTCAACAACGTCAGCGCCTCGGCCAGCGAGATCGTCGCCGGCGCCCTGCAGGACTACGACCGCGCCGTCATCATCGGCGAAACGACCTTCGGCAAGGGGCTCGTGCAGATCGTAAAACCGCTCCCCTACAACACGTCGCTCAAGATCACGACCTCGCAATACTTCATCCCGAGCGGACGCAGCATCCAGGCCATCGACTACCGGAGCCACGACGGCCAGTTCAACACGATCCCGGATTCGCTGCGTCGCGCCTTCACGACCGCCGGCGGGCGGACGGTGATGGACGGTCACGGCATCGAACCCGATCAGCGCGTATCCACGGGCGACGTGAGCGAGGTCGAGGCCGCCCTGCAGCGGCGCGCGGCGTTTTTCTTCTTCGCCAACTCCTTCGCCGCCACCCACCCGTCGATCCCCAAAGACTTCGAGGTGGATAACGCCGTCTTCAACGCCTTCAAGACCTGGCTCGCCGACCAGCAATTCGAGTACAAGACCACCGCCGAATATGCGGCGGACGAGCTGGCCGAAAGCCTGAGCGCCATCGGGTACGCCGGCGCCGGCGACGAAGCCGCGGCCCTGCAGAAAGCCATCCAGGCCGAAAAAGCGGCCGACTTCGATCGTCACCGTCCCCGCCTCGCCGAACTCCTGCGCGCCGAAATCCTCGCGCGGTATTATGGCGACTCCGCCCAGGTGGAGGCATCGCTCGCCGAGGACCCGCAGTATCGGGAGGCGCTGGCGGTCCTCGCGGACACCGGCACATACGGTCGGCTCCTGAAACCCTGATGCCGGGGTGAATCGGGATGGATTTACGTTGAAGCGCCCCGGCGGCGCGGCGTGACCTTGCATCCGGGGGCCTGGATTCCTTTTTTCCAGCTCCCGCTTCCCGAACCCGCCCCATCCTCATGGAGATCGCCCAACTCGTCACCCTCGTCGGCGCAGGCCTCGCGGCCGGATTTATCGCCGGCCTGCTGGGTGTCGGAGGTGGCGTGCTGTTTGCGCCGGTGCTGTTTTTCTATTTCGAGCACATCGGCATCGACCCCCTCGCCATCACCCCGCTTACGCTCGGCACCAGCCTGTTCTGCACCCTCGTCGCCTCGCTGGTCAGCGGGTATTTCCACTTCAAGAAAGGCGCCGTCGTGTTGCCCGTCGCCCTCAAAACGGGGTTATTGAGCGCGGTCACGGTGATCCTGATGACCCGTTTTGTCACGACGAAGTCCTGGTATGACGGCGACGTCTTTCAGATCGTGTTCGGGACGCTGCTGCTGGTGGTAGCCGGCCGGATGATCAAACAGACCCTCGACCAGCGAAACGCTGCGACGCCCGCACCGTCGGAAGCGGACCAGCCGGTCCGCGACGCCCCCTGGAGCAAGCTGGTCGGCATCAGCGCGCTGGTCGGCGTCGTTGCGACCGCCGCCGGCGTGGGCGGAGGCGTGGTGATGGTGCCGGCCTATTCCAACATGCTGAAGCTCCCCATCAAAACAGCGATCGGAACGTCCAGTGCGACCATCATCCTCATCGCCATCCTCAGCTCGGTCACGTACATCGTCGCCGGCCTGGGCGCTCCCGTCCCGGACAGCGCTATCGGCTACGTCGATTTCGGCCACGCGCTGGCGCTCGTGATTCCCGCCATCTTTACCGCCCGGCTGGGCGTCGGCGCCGCGCACCGCATGGATACCCGCCGGCTGAGATGGGCCTTCGCCGGCCTCGCCGTCATCATATCGATTCGGCTGTTCCTCCGCGCGATAGGCTGATTCGCGAGCGGCGGGCGAGGGGGAATGCGGGTTTGCGGTGTCTGTGAGCCTCTAAAGCCCCCTACGCGCCTATCCCGATCCCCCCGTCCCCACTCAGTCTTCGATCACGAAGGTGACCTTCGCGTTCACGCGGTATCTATTCACTTTGCCGTTGTCAACCAGCGCCTGGATGCCTTCGACATAGATGCTGCGAATGTGTTTGATCGTCTTCGAGGCTTCTTTCGCCGCGTTCTCTATGGCGCCCTGGAGGGTATCGCCTTCGGCGATGACTTCGATGACTTTTGCGATGGACATGAGAATCTCCGTTTGCGTTATATATCGAGGAAAAGCGCGTAATGGCGCGCATCGTGGGTTCGTGCCCTAACTTACGAACCAATCCCTTTAAACCCCAGCCTATGAACGACCTTACCGCTTGCGTTGCGTTCCTGCAGCGCCTGATCCAGACCCCGAGCCTGCCCGGCGAGGAAGAAACCATCGCCGGCCTCGTGTGCGCCGAAATGGAGCGTCTGGGCTACGACGACGTCGCGCTCGACAAAGCCGGCAACGCGATCGGCAAACTCGCCGGCCGCGGCGCGGCGCCGGCGATGATGCTCAACACGCATCTGGATCATGTGGACGTGGGCGATCCCGCGCGATGGCCGCATCCTCCGTTCGGCGGCGAGATCCACGACGACCGGGTCTGGGGACGCGGCGCGGTGGACATCAAGGGGCCGCTCGCTACCCAGGTGTACGGCGCGGCGCGGCTCAAACGAAAAGGCATCGTGCCGGCCGGCGACGTGTACGTGACCGCGGTCGTCTACGAAGAGATTGGCGGCCTCGGGGCCGACTACCTGACCCGTACCCTCACGCCCCCCTACATCGTCATTGGCGAGCCGAGCCGAAACGAACTGCGGCGCGGGCACCGGGGCCGGCTCGAACTCGAGTTGCACGTCACCGGCAAAAGCGTCCACGCGAGCGTGCCGGAGCGGGGCGTGAACCCGCTTGAGGTCGTCGCGGCGTTCATCACGGGACTGGCCGGCGTGGCGCGCGGCAGCGACCCCGATCTGGGCGAAAGTTCGTTCGCCCCGACGTTGATCCGTACGGACCAGATCAGCTCGAACGTCGTCCCCTCCGAGGCGTGGCTCACGATCGACTGGCGGAACGTACCGGGCGAGTCCGACGACGCCGTGATCGCCCGCCTCCAGGCCCTCGCGGATCGTTGCCTGATCCCCGGAGCCACCGCAACGGTCTCCATGCCCTCGACGCTTCGAACGAGTTACACGGGGTATGCCGTAGACCAGACCGCGAGCAACGGCCCCTTCATCACCCGTGCCGACGACCCGGCCCTCGTCGCCGCGCAGCAGGTGCTCGGCGCAGCGCTGGGCAGCGTCCCGGCGACGGGGCTGTGGCGTTTCGCGACGGACGGCGGCCACTTCATCCGGACCTCGGCTACCCTGATCGGCTTCGGCCCCGGCGACGAGGGCCTCGCGCACACCGTCGATGAGCACATCCCGATCGCACAGCTCGCCACCGCGCTGGACGCCTACGAAGCGCTGGCCGAACGCTGGACGGCGTCGATCGCCGGCGGATCATGAGCCTCGTCAAACGTTTTTTCGCGTGGTCGATGGCCACCGGCGACGCTGCGCAGGAGCGCATCTACGGCGCGATGAAACGCGCATTGTTCGCCGACATCGAGGGGACGGTCCTGGAACTGGGTCCGGGCACGGGTGTGAACCTGCCGTTCCTGCCTGCCGGCGTGGCGTGGACCGGCGCTGAACCGAACCCCCACATGCACCCGTATATCCGCCGCAAAGCGAGCGCACGGGGGTTGGACATCCGGCTGACCGCCGATCCTGCCGACTCGCTCTCGGCGCCTGACGCGAGCGTCGACGCCGTCATTTCGACCCTGGTGTTATGCTCGGTCCCCGACCAGGCCGCCGCGCTGCGCGAAATCCTGCGGGTGCTCAAGCCGGGCGGTCAGTTTTATTTCATCGAGCACGTGGCGGCGGAAGCCGGCCGGCTGCGCGCGGCGCAGCGGCTCATCAAACCCTTCTGGCGCGTCATCGGCGACGGCTGCTGCCCCGACCGGGACACCGGAGACCATATCCGGGAAGCCGGATTCGCCGAGGTTCAACTGGAGCGTTTCGACGCCCGGATGCCGATCGCTATCGTGCGGCCGCATGTACGAGGGATAGCGCGGAAGGCGGGATGAGCTTGCGCATTGCAAAATGGAAATCGCAAAGCGCAAATCGAATAGAGTTGATTCCCGTAGGTCAGGTTAGCGCAGCATAACCCGACATCAACGAGAATTGAATTACACATTCAAACACAGGAGCACAAGAGTTTATGAATATCCTCGATGACAAAAATGTCGTGATATTTATTGAGGCGCTTCTCTGTTTGTGTGTCCTTTACCATGTCATGCTGGACGTGAAGAACAAGCTTGTCGAACGAGACTCGGGGATTATTGCTGTGGTTACCCGAGGCGAAAAAAGCATGGCAAATATTCTATGGTCGTATGGGGTTCTTTGCGTAGTGCTAACTGCGATTATTGACGTATCGAGTGACATTGATGGGTTCAAGGCTATTCTAATTCTACTCAACTATTTGTTTCTCACCTATCTATTTCTATTCAGCCCCAGTTTTCGCAATCGCTTCATTCTATTATTTGGGGTCATACGTCAGGATTAGTACCCCATGTAATGCAGTTGCTCTTTCCTTGTCTTGCCAACTCGATGGGGGATCCATGCCAGTCATGAAATATTGCATGGATCCCCGCTTTCGCGAGGAGGACGAACACAAAGGTCCCGCATATCTCCGTAGGTCTGGTTAGCTAAGCGTAACCCGCTCGCTACGGCGTCGTACCGGGCGGCGTTATGCCGGCGTAGGTGAGCACGACATAATCCGGATCATCGCCAGCAACGACCTCGAAAGGGCCTAGCCTAGGCGTGATCCCCTCCTCCGCGTTTTCAAGCAGAGTCCCGATCGGCTCGGTCGACCAGGTCGGGCCCGGAATCCCGAAAAACCGGTGCAGTTGGCCGACGGTGCGCGACGCGTGAAACGCGAGGCGCATGCCCTCCGGCAGCGGCGGAGTCTCGGCATAAGGATCGAAAAGCCGGTCGATGAACGGCTTGAGCCTGCGGTGCATGGCGATGAAGGCATGGTCGCCGGGGCGCAGCGCCGTCGATCCGCGCGGCACGATGACTTCGTCGCCCCGCACGACGAGCGTTACCGCCACCCCGTCGGGCAGCGCAAGGTCGCGCAGCAGCTGGCCGGCGACGCGCGCCGAAGGCGCCACCGTATAGTCGACCACCTCGCCGTCCAGATGGCGCAGCGCGTTGATCTCGACCGTCAGGGGCGGAACGGACGCGGCCGGCTCGCCGATCCGCAGCCAGCGCGCTACGGCCGGCAGCGACCAGCCCTGGGTGAGCGCCGAGACGAGCACGACAAAAAACACCACATTGAACAGCAGCTCGCCGTGTTCGACGCCGGCCATGAGCGGGAAGGTCGCGAGCGTGATCGGCACGGCGCCTTTCAGGCCGACCCATGACAGGAACACCATCTCCCGGGAGCTAAACCGGAAGAGGAACGTCGACGCCGCCACGGCGAGCGGGCGAGCGACGAAGATGAGGACGATCGCGATGAGCAGACCGCGGCCGGCGACGGCGATGAGATGGCTCGGAAAACTGAGGAGCCCCAGCATGATGAACAGCAGGATCTGGCCGAGCCATGCCGCCGCGTCGTGGAAGAGGAGGATGCCGCGGCGGAAGATGACGAGCCGGTTGCCGAGCACGATGCCGGCGATGTAGACAGCAAGAAAGCCGCTCCCCTGGAGGACGGCAGCTACGCCGAACGCCAGGAGGCCGAAGGCGAAAGCCAGAATCGGGTAGAGCCCCGGGTGGTCGAGGTTGATCCGATCCACCGCCCACGCCGCCACATAGCCGACGCCGAGCCCCGCCAGGGCGCCGACGCCGAACTGGAGCACAAAAAGCAGCGCTAGCGCGCCGGCGGAGTCCGCCGTGCCGGTGATCGTGCCGATGAGCCCCAGCGTGAGAAAAATGGCCATGGGGTCGTTGGACCCGCTTTCGACTTCGAGCGTCGCCGTCAGCTGATCCGGCATCTTCAGACCGCTCGTGCGGAGGATCGAAAATACGGCCGCCGCGTCGGTCGATCCGATGATGCCTCCGAGCAGCATCCCGTGAAGGATGGGGATGCCGAGCACCCAGGCCGCGGCGAGTCCGGTCAGCGCCGAGGTCAGCAGCACGCCGATGGTGGACAACGAGAGCGCCGGCTTCCAGGCGGACCGCACCGACACCAGCGACGTACGCAGTCCGCCGTCGAACAGGATAAGCGCGAGCGCGACACTGCCGAGGCTGTTGGCGATTCCGTAGTTCTCGAACGGGATGCCGCCGAGCCCCTCCGAGCCGGCCAGCATGCCCACCCCCAGGAAAAGCACCAGCACAGGCATCCCCACCCGCGCCGCGAACTTGCTGGAGGCGATCCCGATGAGCAGGAGAATGCCGGCGAAGAGGATGAGGAGGCTGATCGAGACCATGAGGGTGCAACGGGGTGTCGGCGTGTCGCCGTGGTACCCCGCGGGCGGTGCATGGTTGCCTGGTGCGCGTTTCGACGGACGTCCGTGCCAGGTCTACGCGTTTAATGCCACCCGTTACGCCGCCGTCCACCCCCCGTCGACGGTCAGCAGCGACCCGACCATGTAGCTCGCGGCGTCGCTCGCCAGCAAGAGGGCCGCGCCCTGGATCTCCTTGAGTTCACCCCACCGTTTCAGGGCCGTCGCGCCGACGACAAACTTCTTTCCATCCTCCGTGTTCGCGATCGGTATGTTCATGTCGGTCAGGAAGGGGCCGGGGCAGATTGCATTGACGTTAATGTTGAAGGAGGCGAGTTCCAGACCGAGGGTGCGGGTCATCTGTACGACGGCGCCCTTGCTGGAGGCATAGGGTGTCCGTTGCGCCAGGCCAACCACCCCGAGGGTACTGGCGAGGTTGATGATCTTTCCCCCGCCGGCCTGCTTCATGAACGGCACCACCGCCCGGCAGGCGAGCCAGGTGCCGTCGACGTTCACCGTCATCACCTTCTTGAAATCGTCGTACGGCAGTTCGTCGATGGGGCCGCGAATGTTGATGCCGGCGCTGTTGATGAGGATGTCGATCCGGCCGAAAGCCTTCATGACTTCGTCCGCCATGGTAGCGGCTTCGGCTTCTACCGTCACGTCCGCCTGATGGTATCCGGTGCGCACGCCGTACGTCTCCGCCACGGCCTGCGCCGCGGCGCTCCCGTCGCCGCGGGCGACGAGGACGACGTTGGCGCCGGCGGAGGCGAGCGCTTCGGCCATCGCCAGGCCAAGCCCCCTGGTGCCGCCCGTGATGACGGCGGTACGTCCGTCGAGGTTGAAGAGCTTGATGCCGGGGAGTCGTTCCATGGTCGTTTGTTTTGCGTTGAAAGGCCGGCAGCAAGGTAGGCCCCGCGCACCCTGAATTCAACCCGGGGCCGACGCCCGGCGCGTTGTAAACCGCCCGCGCATCCCGTATTCTGGGAGACACTCCGCCGCGCCGATCCATCCCCACCCTGTCCATGCACGCCGGCTCTTCCTACGCACCCATCCCCGGCGAAGCGGCCCCCCCTGCCCTCGCGCGCACCCTGCTCCGGATCCTCGACACCCTGGAAGCGCAGCTGCCCGAGGTCCGGCGAGGGCGCGACCCGGAGGCGCTGCATGCCTTGCGGATTGCCGTCCGACAAACACGTGCGCTTGCCGGTCAGTTCAAGACGCAGTTCGACCCCGCGCGTATCGCCGCCGGCAGAGAGGCGTTCGACGCCCTGGGCGACGTCACCGGTCCGGTGCGCGACCTCGACGTCTCTCTCCAGCGATGGTCGGGCTACGAACGCCAGTTCCCGACGGTAGAACCGGCGGCCTGGGCGCCGCTTCGTGACGAACTCGCGCGCGAGCGGCGCGCCGGCCGGAGAGCGCTCCTGCGCCACATCCGCAGCCTGAACTTCCAGGCGTCGATGGCCGAGTGGCGGGCGTATCTCACATCGGTGGAGGCCGGCGCATCCGGACCGCCGATCGAGGGGGTCGTGTCCAGGCGCATTCGGAAGCTGTATCGCCGGCTGATCCTTCAGGGCCGCGAGGCGCTGAAATCCGGGCATTGCGACACCTAACATGCGGTGCGCATCACGGCGAAAAAGCTGCGCTACGTCCTCGAAGCCTTCGCCGGCCTGTACGACCCCACGCTCGTCGGCACCCTGATCGACCGGCTGAAGGGGCTCCAGGACGTGCTGGGGGATGCCCAGGATCTGGCCGTCCAGCGCGAACGGCTCGTCGGATTCGCCGAGCGGATTATCGCGCGGAACCCTCTGGCTGTGCCCACGCTGATGGCGCTGGGCCGGCTGGATGCACACCTGGAAAAGCAACAAACGAAATCGGACAAGGCGTTTGCGCAGCACTTCGGCCGGCTCGACCGGGCCGGCCTGCGTAGGCGCATCAAGCGGGCGTTCCGGAGGTGAGCGAAAGCTTCCGATGGCCATCCTTTTGCCTTGCCCCCATGCTTCAGCCTGGGGGCGGGATGGGCGCTCACGCATCGAATAGCTTCCTGCTCTTTTTTGGGCCCCCACGCTAAAGCATGGGGGCAAGGCCCTGGACGAACATCGATCTCTGCCTCACGAAAACCATTACGCGGCGATTCGGAGCCCAGCATTCGCTATCCAGCTAACCAGGCCCCCATGCTTCAGCGTGGGGGCGACATAGGCACTCACGCATCTAACAGCTTCCTGCTTTTGGGGCCCCCACGCTAAAGCATGGGGGCAAGGCCCTGGACGAACATCGATCTCTGCCTCACGAAAACCATTACGCGGCGATTCGGAGCCCAGCATTCGCTATCCAGCTAACCAGGCCCCCATGCTTCAGCGTGGGGGCGACATAGGCACTCACGCATCTAACAGCTTCCTGCTTTTTGGGCCACCACGCCATCTAACAGCTTCCTGCTTTTGGGCCCACGCTGAAGCATGGGGGCAAGGCCCAGGACGAACATCGATCTCTGCCTCACGCAAACCATTACGCGGCGATTTGGAGCGGCAAGCCAGCTAGTTTACCAGGCCCCATGCTTCAGCGTGGGGGCGCACACTCACGCATCTAACAGATTCCTGCTTTTGGGGCCCCCACGCTAAAGCATGGGGGCAAGGCCCAGGACGAACATCGATCTCTGCCTCACGCAAACCATTACGCGGCGATTTGGAGCCCAGCATTCGCTATCCAGCTAACCAGGCCCCCATGCTTCAGCGTGGGGGCGACTCGTATAGGCACTCACGCATCTAACAGCTTCCTGCTTTTTTAGGCCCCCACGCTAAAGCATGGGGGCAAGGCCCTGGACGAACATCGATCTCTGCCTCACGCAAACCATTACAATGCAATTTGGAGCCCAGCATTCGCTATCCAGCTAACCAGGCCCCCATGCTTCAGCGTGGGGGCAACATAGACGCCTACCCATCAAACAGCTTCCTGCTTTTGGGGCCACCACGCTGAGGCATGGGGGCAACATAGACGCCTACGCATCAAACAGCTTCCTGCTTTTTTTGTCCCCCACGCTAAAGCATGGGGGACAACATAGGCGCTCTGGCGCGACGGCCCGATATGAAACGCCTATTTCATCCCCAGCACATCGCGGCTATAGGCGAACGAGCGGAGGTTGTTTTCATCCTCATACGCAAGTCGGCCCTCAGGTGATTTTTCGGACAGCGTCGGCAACGGCTGTTTCGGGCGATTGCCGGACACATAGCGGAAGGCCCAGGCGAGGTCGCGGCCTCCGACATAGTCGAACGTTGACCAGTACTCCTCCGTCATGCAGGGGACCTTGAGCGGGTCGCGGGTGATCATCTCCAGGTTGAAGGTGATCGCCGGATTGTGCCGCTCGCAGATTTCAACCATACGCGGGAGGTCGAGCAGCCCCTCGCCCAGCGGCACTTCGGAAAGGAGGAAGCCGGCATCGTAGGGCGCTACGGCCATGTCCTTGAAGTGGGTGGTGATGGCGTAGGGGGCGAGCTGTTCGACGACCGTCATCGGGTCCTCCAGCAGCGCGATGTTGTTGCCCATGTCGAGCGTGACCCCCATCCACTCGCTCCCGAGATGCCACATGAGCGCGACCAGTTCTTCGGCGCGCCAGTCCTTGTGATTCTCGATGGCAAGTTGGACGCGGTTGCGGCGCATGATCGGCTCGATCCGCTCGACGGCTTTCCAGGCGTCTTCCTTGAACGCCAGAAATTCCGACATGGAGTGGAGCGTCTCGTAGCGTCGCGGTCCGAGGCACACAGCGCGCAGGATGGTGGCGCCGGCTTCGCGGGCGAGCCGCACCTGCTGCTCGAAGGCGTCGAGGTCTTCGTCGACGCGGGGCATCCGGATCTGGCCTTCGAGGTACAGGCCCAGTTGCTCGCGGCGGTCGCGTACCTTGCCGGCAAAATCGGTTTCCCAGTTCGACACCCCGACCTGCGCCCCGCCGGCACCGATGCGCGCGCAGTCTTCCAGTATATCGAGGGCCGTACGCAGCGCCGGGTAGGTGGCGCTCTGCGTCTCCGAGTTCCATCGCACGGCGTAGGTCGCCACGGTGACCCCCATGGGGCGGCGAGCGGGCAGCGCGGGACGCACGGGAAGCGCGGCATAGGCCACCGCGGCGGCGGTGCTGTTCAGAAAGTGTCTGCGGTTCATGGTCGGTTTGCGTCGGGTTCTTCCAGATCGCCCAGTTCGTTGGCGGTCCAGGGGGTTACGCGCCCCTGCGAGGTGACGCGTGTCATCCCCACGTCGCGCGTGGAAACAGGTTCAGCCGCGTTGCCCCACGAGGTGCGAAGGTACGTCAGCACCGCGGCAATCGCCGCGTCGTCCAGCGTGGCGAAGGAGGGCATTTCGGGCAGGATGTCCGGGGCGTCGTAACGCCGGCCGGCGACGTCCACCGGTCCTTCGAGGCCGTGGAGCACGATGCGGATGAGCGCGGCCTTGCTGCCCGTCACCCATTCCGAGCCGGCGAGCGGCGGCGCCAGCGAGGGCATGCCCGCGCCGTCGTTGCCATGGCAGGCGGCGCAGACGGTGAGGAAATGCTGTCGACCGGCGGCGAGCTGGGCAGGATCGATGGCGAGGCTGGCCCCATCCGAAACAGGTTCGGGGCTCGGCGGCGTATGCCCGGGCCAGCTGAAGCGCTCCTCGATGGCTGCCAGGCGCCCGGCGACGCCGGGGCCGAGCGAGGCCAGGCGGTCCAGGACGGCGGGCGCCGACCGGAGTGGCGTAGGGCCGGCGGGGAGCGGGACTGTCAGGCCGGCGAGCAGCGCTTCCTGGCGCCACCCGAACTCGTCGTCGCCAAGCCAGCCCATCATCACGGCGATCTCATCCGGGTCGCCGCGACGAAGAGCGGCCGTCGCCAGCATCTCCATCAAGATGGCCCGGCCCGGGGCGTAGGTGCGCCACTCCCAGGAGGTCCACAGTCGGTCCAACAGCGCGAATTCGCGGTCCGTGAGGCTGCTGAGGACCGCGTCGCGAAACACCGCATCCTCCCGATAGACGCCGAGGATGCCGGCGAGGAGCGGCAGCGCCGCATCGGCCTCGAGGACGTCGGCCGACAGGGCCATCTGGAGCGCCACGACGGGCGGCGCCTTCGCCCAGCCGCTAGTGAGCGCGTCGGCAAGCGGCTCGCTCAACGACGGGTCGCGTGACGCCTGCGCGGCGAAGAGACGAATCGCCGCGGCCTGGACGTCGGGATCGCGGTCCTGGATCGCTTTTTCGAGCACCGGGCGCGACAGCGCGTCGAGGCCTTCCAGCGTCCACAACGCGTGCAACCGTCCTCTTCGATCGATCTCACGCAGCGCCACCCGTTCCAGGAAGGGCACGATATCCGGATCCGCGCGCTCGACGAGCAGCCGCTGCGCCGTGTCGCGCACCCAGCCGTCCTGATCGGAAAGCAGGGCAACGAGCGTCCGCGAGCTGGCGCTGTCCAGGCCCAGCGGCCCCGGAGGCGTCCAGAACTCGGGCACGACGCGCCAGATGCGTCCATGATGGATGGGCGCCTCGAGCCGGCGCTGTTCCGTCTGCTCGCGGAGATAGGGCGTCATGTAGACGCCGTCCTGGATGATGCCCCGGTACATGTCGGCGATATACAGCGCGCCATCCGGCCCCGTCGTCAGAAACACCGGCCGGAACCGTTCGTCGGTCGATGCCAGGAATTCGCGTTCGGGCGTCGCCGAGTAGGCCGTGACGTTGAGACCATCGTACTCGACGATATTTCGTTTGATGAGATTGCCCGCCGGCTCGCAGACAAAGGCATTGCCCCGATAGGCTTCCGGCAAGGCGTCGCCCCGGTAGATGAGAGGCGCCGACGCCGACGTAAATTCGAGCAACCGGCCGCGCTCGTCGAGGGCGCCCGGGATGTAGCCGCGGTTTACCGCCAGGGTCGTTCGTATGGGAAAGATGCGCCGGTCCTGCGCCACGCCCACGTTGAGCCCGCTCGTGGGTACGTGATGCGGGTTGCGGCTGAGCGCGTTGGGCGGGACGAGGTCCGTGTGCAGCTGCGACCAGTTGTAGTTGTAGAAAAGCCGTCCGGTATCGTCGTGGGAGATCCCCCACTGCCCCCGAAACTCCGTCGTATCCCGAACCCAGCTGCCGTCTTCGAGGCGATACCGTATGCGCGACTTGGCGTTGTAGTACCAGTTGTCGATGCCGCGCCACAGCCCGTTGCCGGCGTGTTCGGGCAGGCCGCTTCCACCATACGTCGAATCGATCAGCACCTTGCGATCGGCCTTGAGGTCGCCGTCGTCGTCGTAGACCATCCACAGCGGCTTGTTTTCGGCCACGAGTACACCGCCCGGCACGAGCGCCAGCGCGCGCGGGAGCACGAGGCTGTCCATGAAGACGACGGCCTGATCCATCTGGCCGTCACCGTCGGTGTCGGTCAGCACCTTGATCCGGCCCGTTGGCGTCTGATCGCTGGCCTCCGCGATCCGCGGCATGAAGCCGCGCATCTCGACGACCCAGAGCCGGCCGGCGGCATCGAACGTGATCACGACAGGGTCTTCGATGAGGGGTTCTGCCGCCACGAGCTCGATCCGGAGCCCTTCGTCGAGCCGGAACGTAGAGCGCTCCTCATCGGCATCGCGAACGGGCGAAAAGCCTTCCCGGTCGTCCTCGTGGCCCGGCCCCGTTGCGCATCCAGCCCCAAAAGCCAGGACGGCCGCGAGCAGCGCCGCGCACGCAGCGGCCGGACGACGGAAGAGCAGCAGGCTAAACATCGGGTGAGGCATGGACCGGGGGATGTAGGGTCCAACAAGGTCGAGCCTCGACAACCAAAAATCAAGAAAAAGCCGGAGGTAACCAGGGCCATCGCATTCTCGCTTTGGCCGTAAGAAGCGTATGGGAGTTAGAAACTGTTGAGAAATAAATATGGGTTGTCTTCCTGAGCCCCCGGCGCTTGCGACGGGGTTGTCGAAGGACCTCCCGAATCACTCGCGCATGGCTTCCATGAGCGTCTCACGGTGGTTCGAGAGGTCCTTCATCACGCCCACCGCAAGCGGAGGGCGGTTCAGGATGACGTTCCGAGAAGGATTTTTGAAAATCCCAACCGTTTCTGAACCTGAAACCATCCGCGAAAATCCTGTCGGATTTTCGCCGATGTTCTTAATAGCCATCATTTTGAACAAGGTAGCCTTCCACATTAGAGGCCCCGTCGATGGCGCTTTGCGGGATGGGAAACAACCGCTTGCGAACGTCGCTGTCCGTCTTCTCGGTCCAGGCGTCTTCATACGTCCCAAACCGAATCTGATCGGTCCTTCTCAGCCCCTCCCAGTACAGTTCAAACCCACGCTCACGGAGCAAGATGTCGAGATCAATGGACGACAGGTTGGCGGGCGTTTGGTCAGGGCGTGCATTCCTTGCGCTGCGAAGCGCATTTACGTCGCTCAGGGCGCCGGCCGCGTCCCCATTTCTGAGCTTGGCCTCTGCACGATTCAGGTACACTTCACCGAGGCGGAGCAATACCAGATCGACGCTGCTGAAACTGTTGCAGTTATTGGAGGTGCGGCTGCATTGATACTTGGAGAAACGATAGCCCGTATTATGCAGCCGGCCTTCGTTCGTGAAGTCGATGCTTAACGTGTGATTCACGTATTCCGTATTACCCGCCCCTCTTGTACGCGTGTGGATGACCGGGTAAATCCTGAATCCTCCGCTATCGCAGGTGAGGAAGTTTCCGTCTGGGCCTTTTCGGGGCCCCCAGATGATACCTCGGAGAATACCTTTGTCTGTCTCGAAATCCGCAGCGCTAATGCAGAAGAAATGGTTCTCATCATTGTCAGGAGATACGCCGCTCAAATCTTGCAGCGAATCTGGTATAAACAATTCTCGCTTATAGAACAGCGCGTCGGCTTCGGCCGGATCCACGCTGCCGTAGGCATCCACCCACTTCTGATAGAATTCCGGGGTGGCCGCCGGCCCGTCCGTCCCATCCGCTGATGGATACTCGAGCCTTGAGAACAGATCACCTGCGAGAGACCAGTATGCCCACCGGTTGTGCTCGTTGCTCAGCACACCCCTCTGGTCAACGGCAAAGATCAACTCGGAGCTGCCGTTGTTTGAATCGTTGAACACATCAAAATACTCACTTGAAAGATCGTAGCTACCAGAGTTTATAATATTATCTGTGTACTCAACCACCTTGGCCATATCCTCAGATCTGAAATCCGGTGTGCCATACGGATCGCGATAGACGGCCGCGTTGAGATGCAACCGTGCCAGGAGGCCCCAAACGGCCCCCTGTGTTACTCTGCCAGGGCCTCTGTTCGTGTTGATTACATCGACTACCGATTCAAGCTCACGCTGAATGTAGTCGATGGCTTCCTGCGTCCTCAACAGACGAGAGGTCTCATCCGTCCTTTCCTTCTCAAAAGCGAGCCCCCAACTATCCAGCATCAGCATGTTCAGATAGGCACGCAGTGCAATCATCTCATAGAGAGCCCCTGTGGCCTCTGCATCGCCGGACTCCGACAGGTTTCTCAGCACCTCGATCGCTGCCACCGTTCTGGAAAGATTCTGCGTGATGGCGTTCCACGAACTGGTAACGAGATCATTGCCAGGCGTCATCAAATGCTGGTGCACGGCGATGAATTTTCCGCCGTCGAACCAGTCTGTTCCACCGCGATACGGCAGAATAGCCTCATCCGAAGCGATCTCCTGCAAACCAAAATAGTTCGTGTGGAGCCAGGTCGAGGCTAATTGTCCGTACGCCGGGGCAATAGATCCACTGATCGTTTCAGCCTGTCCCGCTCCCGTGAGAGATTCGTCCAGAACCTCTTCGCTCAGGGAGTCGCATCCTGCAAGGGCCACGATCAGAATGCCTGTAAGAATGGTATGTCGAAGCGTCATGATTGAATGTCTATTTTGGCCATAGATGCCGTTAGCACTACTTGCTACCGTGAAGACACGAAATACGCACAGCAGATTAACACACGGTGCTAAAATGTCATGTTCACACCCAGCTGGATGGTCCTCGCTGTCGGGTAGGTGAATCGGTCGATACCAAAGGTCTGAACACCGCCCCGCGTCGTACCGGTATTAACCTCAGGATCATACCCCGAGTAACCGGTAATGATAAATGGGTTCTGGGCTGTTAACGTCAACTGAAGTCCCCTTAACGTGCCATCGATACCAAGAAGTGTGGGGTTTAAGCTGTACGAGAGCGTTACGTTATTGAGCCTGAGATAGGCGCCGTCTTCGAGGTATCGTGTAGACACGGTGTTTGAATTCGTGATGGCTTCTTCGGGATACGCCGTGGCAAACTCCGTGGTATTAAAGCTTGAGGCGAGGTTGCCCTTGTTGAAAATGGACATCGCCGTATGGTTGTAGATGGAATGGCCCGATGCCCCATTGAAGTTAGCCCGAAGGCCTACATTTTTATAGAGCAGGCTGATCTGGATCCCATACAACACATTCGGAAGGGCGCTGCCGACAACAACGCGATCATTTTCCAATATCGCCCCATCATTGTTGGTATCCACGAACTGGTTCAGCCCGTCTGCGCCTATCCCTGAAAACTCAAGCATGTAGAACGCACCGATGGGCTCCCCGTTGATGTATCCATTGATCGTGGCGCCGGTTTGACCGGCACCCTGAGCGGCGCCCGTGGTCAACACGGCGTAGGGCGAATTCTCGACCCTGTTCTTGATCGTCGAGACATTCCCTCCGATGGAATACTGGAACGCACTCGTAGCGGCGCTTCTATACTCGAGCGACAGTTCAAGACCAGTATTTCGAATGGCCATGTCGGGAACGTTCGTCCAGTAGGTCGACGTCGGCTGGATGGGATCACTGGGCACGACTTCCAGCAAGATGTTGTCGGATACCTTATCGTAGTAATCCAGCGTGCCCAGCAGGCGATTGTTGAAGAGATCGAAATCGACGCCTACGTTGGTTTGCGTAGAGACTTCCCACTGAATGTCCGGGTTGGCCAGGCGTGTAAAGATAATCCCGTACGGGTAGTCATCCAGGCTGGTGGCATCGGGATTCAGGGGGTACGTATTGTTACCGCCACGACTCTCCGTATAGCTCAACTGGGTAATTTTACTTGGGATTTCCTGGTTACCCGTCTGCCCCCAACTGGCCCGTAATTTCAGATTGTCGAAAGGAGAGTTCTGGAGAAAATCCTCCTCGCTGATGTTCCACCCCAGGGCAAACGACGGGAAATAACCGTATTTGTTGTTTTCCCCAAACTTGGAGGAGCCGTCTGCACGCATCGTCGCAGTAAGCAGGTACTTGCCGTCGTAACTATAATTGATCCTCCCAAAGATGGACTGTAATTTATTCTTCTCCGCCAGCGCACTCCTGTTGGTCGGTGTAATCTGGGTACTCGTCTGGTCCTGATACCTGGGTTCAATGCCATTGTCGCTAAACCCCTCCATGGCCAGCGAGCTGACTTCAATCAAGTATTCCTGATAGGAGTGCCCCGCGAGAAGGTTTAATGAGTGGGCTTTGGAATCGAGCGCATACGTAAGCGTATTTTCTACCAGGGTATTCGTGTTCTTATAGTTAAATTCTGTAAGAGTGCCCGTCTCGAATCCCTCGAGCAGGGAATACGGTGATACCTGAACGGCTCGATCGGTTGCCGAGTAGTCCCGTCCAAAATTGAGCCTATACCTAAGACCATCAACGATTTCCAGCGTAGGCGCGACATTCGCCACGATGCGATTATTCAGGCTTTCGTCAAGGTACAGGTCGTATCGCACGACGGGGTTCAATATTTCATCCAGCAGGGTAGGAACCCCGTCGCTATATACCGGGATGGTTGGGTTCAGCTGCAGCATATCGACGACCATAGCCGTATTGTCTGGCCGGAGATTGCCGGAGTGAATGGCATTGATGTGATAATCCACATGAAGCCGCCCGTTCAGGGCAGACTGGCTCATGTTGAGTCGGGCAGAATACCGATCAAGGTTACTTTCTTTGAGAATGCCTTCCTGGTTCTGCAAACCGAGTGACGCGTAATAATTGAATCGATCGCTTGCAGCACCACTCATAGAGAAGTTGATGTCGCTCGATAATGCCGTCTGGGTGAGTTCATCCTGCCAATCGGTATTGGCCCCAAAATCATTAAGCTGCCCACCAACATTTTGAACCCGACTACGAAATTCGGAGGCACTGAATACATCAATCGTATTGGTCATGGACGACCAGCCCACAGAGCTGGACAAGTTTATCCTGGTATCGCCTGACTGCCCTTCTTTCGTCGTGATGACAACCACACCATTGGCGGCTCTTGCTCCATAAAGAGCCGTCGCGGAGGCGTCTTTTAGCACCTCGATGCTTTTGATATCAGCCGGGTTGATGAAGTTCAGCGGATTATTCGCGACCCCGATCGACGAGTTGTCCAGCACAAAACCGTCCAGTACATAGAGTGGCGTAGTGCCAGAGCGTAAACTGCCTATACCTCGAATAATGATGTCTTGCGAAGCGCCCGGCTCACCGCTGGCATTCGTCACGTTTACACCCGCCACCACGCCCTGAAGCAACTGCCCGGGGTTAACCACCACCCCCTGATTGAAGTCTTCCGCGGTAGCGGAAGCTATAGAACCAGTGATGTCCGATTTCCGCTGGACGCCATACGCAACGACAACCAACTCGTCGGTTTCTATCGCCATAGGAATCAGCCGTGCTTCGATCGTCTGACGTCCATTTAGTGGGACACTCAGGGTTTGATATCCCACAAATGAAAACAACAGGGTATCATTCAGTGAAGGTGCGGCAATTTGAAACTCGCCATCCCCGCCAGAAGCTGTACCGATGTTCGTTCCTTTAACGATAATGTTCACGCCCGGGAGGGGTAGATCTGTCATGTCATCGGTCACAACACCTCTCACGGTTTGTGCCTGGACCGATCCTGCACACAATAAAAAGGCGAAAACAAACCACAATAAACGCATATCGGCAATGACTACTGTTCTGATTCGTCTCATAGCACAGTCTGGTGTACAACTAGGTTGAGGGGCCCGCGATGGCTCTATCCTTCGGAAATTCACTTTCACAACGTGTGATACCGTGGGCACGATCGAGGCGGAAGAACGCTAACGAACGTAGGTGCTATAAGCAAATTAAACAACTGTTGTGTACGGCCTCTGGGGTAGAGCCGGCCGGCGTGCGCCGGGCGGTGTGGAAGCATGCCGTGCCGGCGGGAGTCTACATAGTGCGGCTGGTGACCGGCGGTGCAGCGCGCGTCCAGACGATCGTGAAGGTGGAGTAGGCGCGACTCACTCGTTGAACCGGAACACCTCCAGGTCGACGAGCCGCCGGCCCGTCCCGGTGCCGCCCTGCCCCGACGACCCGCCTGCGATCCAGAGCGCACCGTCGTAATAAAACATCTGCGTGCCGTGGCGCTGGATGTTCAGATGATCTAACGCGTGCCACGTCCCGGTCTCCGTATCGAGGGCCTCGGTTTCGGACCACGCCTTGCCGAATCCCTCCCCGCCGGCGACGATGAGGTATTTGCCGACGGCGGCCGTGGGCGTGCCGGCGCGTTCGGTTGGTATGGGCGCATCGTACAGGCTCGACCAGCTTCCCCTCGCGATGTCGTACACGTCCACCACGGCGACGGTGCTGTCGATGAAGCCCACCACGTCCGACGTGCGGCCGGCGGCGGCGTAGATCTTGCCGTCCACGACGGCGGCCTGGAAATGATCGCGGCGGTGCGGCGCGTCCGGCAGTTCGGTCCATTCGCCCGTCGCCAGATCCAGCCGGTCGAGCCACGTTTTCGCCTCGGCCGGCGGGCCGTGCCCGCCCACGTTGCCGGCGACGAGGTACAGGTGGTCGTCTACCACCACGGCGCCGGCGCCGCCGCGACGGCGGTGCGCGGGGATTTCAGGGCCTTGCGTCCACGCATCCGTCGCGGGGTCGTAGACCAGGACGTGCGAGATGCCGACCTGCTTCCGGTCGATGTCCGTCCACGCGCCGGCGACGTAGATCTTACCACGATGGGGCACGGCCTGGAAGTGATGGACGATCAGCGGGACGTTCGCGCCCTGCGTCCAGGTGTTCGTTTTGGGGTCGTAGATGCTCGTGTAGGCCGGCGGGTTGCCGAGTCCGCCGATCATGTACATCAGGCCGCCGACCTCGACGAAGGCGCTCTCGAAACGCGGCTCCGGGGTGTTCTGCGTCTCGACGGCTTCCCACGAGCCGGTTGGCTGGGCGCCGGCGGGAGAGTTGGATGCCCAGAGCAGAAGTCCCGCCAAAAACGGGATCAGGTGTCGTTTCGCTGGTTCAAGCATGATCGTCAACGGACGCGGTAGAACAGAGATCGTGTTCAATAAAACTCGTACATAGCGCGCTACAAATGCAAAAAAGAGCCGCCAGGGGCCCGTCTTCCGGAGACGCTCCACGCCGTTTGTCCAGCATCGTGACATCCATGCGTGCGACCGCGAGGCTCCCTCGCGCTCCGTTTCCGGGTGCGCAGCACCCTGTCTCGCACGACACGTTTCCGGGAACACCCCGATTGGCGGCATCGTAACCTCCCCGGTTCCGGGGCAGGGATCTTGACCTGAAAGACTGCGCCACGGAGCCTCAACGAGAATCAGGCAAACTCGCCACGCACACACTCGCCACTGTGAGTTGGTGCACGGATAGTAGGTCGATATTCGGCATGTCAGTGCCGTATGTCGACCTTTTTTTATGCACTAAAATCAACCTGACGACGCCCATGCATGCTACCGCACTGAACGGTATCGAGACCCACGCCACGGCCCAGCGCACGACAGAAAACCCCACACCCATCCCGGTAACCATCGCCTACGGAGACGGGATCGGCCCGGAGATCATGGAAGCCACGCTGCGTATCCTGGAGGCGGCAGGCGCCCCACTCCGCTACGATGTCATTGAAATCGGACAGAAACTCTACCAGCAAGGACACACATCCGGGATCGCGCCGGAAGCCTGGGACATCATTCGAAGAAACCAGGTTTTCCTGAAGGCCCCCATCACGACCCCTTCCGGAGGGGGCTACAAAAGCCTGAATGTTACGATCCGGAAGGCGTTGAATCTCTTCGCCAACGTCCGGCCAACCAAGTCGTACGCCCCCTACGTCGCTTCGTCACATCCGGGTATGAACCTCGTGATTATTCGCGAGAATGAGGAGGATCTCTATGCGGGGATCGAACACCGGCAGACGAACGAGGTGACGCAGGTTCTGAAGCTGATCACGCGCCCCGGATCGGAGCGCATCGTACGTTATGCCTTCGAATATGCCCGCGCCTACGGCCGGCGCAAGGTGACCTGCATGACGAAGGATAATATCATGAAACTGACCGACGGCCTGTTTCATCGCGTATTTGAGGAAGTCGCGGCTGCCTATCCGGACATCGAGTCTGAACATCAGATCATCGACATCGGGGCGGCGCGTGTCGCGGCGCAACCCGAGCAGTTTGACGTCATCGTGACGCTCAACCTGTATGGCGACATCCTCTCCGATATCGCCGCACAGGTCGCGGGCTCGGTAGGATTGGCGGGTTCCGCCAACGTGGGCGAGCATGGGGCCATGTTTGAGGCGGTCCATGGCTCGGCGCCCGACCTGGCCGGTCGGGGCGTGGCCAACCCGTCCGGGCTCCTGCTGGGGGCTGTCCAGATGCTCGTGCACGTCGGCGAGGCCCGGCGAGCCGAGACCATCAAAAACGCCTGGCTGGCGACGCTGGAGGCCGGCCTTCATACGGTCGATATCTTCCGAACCGGCCTGAGCAAACGCGAGGTGAGTACCGAAGCCTTCGCCGATGCGGTTATCGAACGGCTGGGTGAACGCCCACGGTCCCTGACCCCGGTGAAATATCGGTCCGGGGGCATCTCGCTCGCCTCGGCAACCGCTCGCCCGGCGAAGAAGGCGCTGGTCGGCGTCGACGTGTTCATCGACTGGTCGGAGGACGGGCGAAATCCTGACGTACTCGGGCGCAAGCTGGAATCGGCCGCCCCGGACGGCTGGCGGCTCAAGATGGTGACCAATCGGGGTGTCAAGGTGTATCCAGACGGCCTGCCCGAAACGTTCTGGACCGATCACTGGCGCTGCCGCTTCCTGCCGGCCGCGGAGGGCGCGATCGACTTTGATGCCGTGCTCACCCTGCTCGCCGGAATCCATCAGGCCGGCCTCGACGTGATCAAGACGGAGCACCTGTACACGTTCGACGGCGAACGCGGCTACTCGCTCGGGCAGGGAGAATAATCCTTCGCTGGACGGTCGCTACCCACCGTCCAGCCGGCCCGGCGTGCGCATGCTGCGCGGCGCAAGGCGGCTGAACAAAAAAGCCCCGGGTCCTGCCTTGACAGGGCCCGGGGCTTCGTATCGGGTGGAGATAAGGGGAGTCGAACCCCTGACCTCTTCAATGCCATTGAAGCGCTCTACCAACTGAGCTATATCCCCGTATGGCGCTCACGTCATCCTGCGGATTCCGTGAAGGGTTCAAGGATCCATGAGCAAGGTTTCAGGCAACGCCTCGTTGAACCTTGAACGTTTCGCCTTGAACAACACAGGAAATCCTGGAATCCCTGTGTGTTACAGGGCACGCAATATACGGTGCCCAAAGTCCGCTATCAACGCGGGCTTCCCGGGAAAAGTTCTCAGGGTCCCGCGCTTCAAGAAAGACTCACAGAGACGGGGCTGGAAGTGCGGGGTGGGGGGGTGAGCGAGGGTGGTTGATGAAGGTCCAATGTCCGGTGACCAATGTCCTGCAGAATGTGGTATCGTTCGCACGTTGGATTACGCCTCAGCACGTTGGGTTACGCTTCGCCAACCCAACATACCCATCCATCCACCATCGATGATTGACCATCCTCCATATCCGGAAGCCCTTTCTTCGTGCAAATTTTGGCGCAAGATCGGCGGATTTGTACGTTATTAGCCAACCGCACCGAACGACGCCACGCAACCCGCCCCTTTCATGCCCGCGCCCAGCATCTTCGTCTTTCCGGACGACGTCACCGAGGAACGCCTTGCCGCCTCGGCCGCCGGCTGCGTCGCGGCGTGCGGCGCGCCGGGCCGGCTGTTCGTTGTGGCGTCCGGCGCCATGCTGGAACGCATGCCGGCCATCGACCGGCTCAGCAGCCGGCCGCTGCATCGCATCGCGGGCGGCGCGCTCGTCCGGCTCCAGGAAGGGCGCGTGCACGAGCGCACAACCTCCGAAGCCATCGCGGCCTGCTGCGACGGGGTTCCGGACGACGCCATCGTCCTCGTCGAAGCCGGCGAAGCCACCGACGCCGACGGCCAGCGGGTGCCGCTCCGGCCGACCGGCATCGCGTTCACGGCCACCCTCCTCGCGCGGTACCTGGATGCGGTGTCCGTCACGTTCTGGACCCACACGCCGGGGGTATTGTCCGCCGACGCCCGGTTCGTGCCCGAAGCGTTTCCCCTCGCGCACCTCAGCTTCCGCGAGGCGAGCGAGATCGTGTATCCTAACACAGGATTCCTTCACCCCCGCGCCTTGCTGCCGCTCTTCGACCGGCAGACCCCGGTATTCATCCGCTCGTGCCTCGCGCCCGAGGCGCCGGGGACCCGGATCGACCACACGACGGGCAGCACCCAGGGGATGGCCAAGGCCGTGACCGCCATCGAAGGCGCCGGCCTGGTCGTCATCGAAGGCGCCGGCATGATGGGCATCCCCGGCATCGCCGCGCGGGCGCTCGGGGCGCTGGCCGAGGCCGGCATCAACATCGTCATGCTATCGCAGGCGTCGACCGAGCAGAGCATCGGCATCATCGTCTGTCAGCAAAGCATGGAGCCGGCGCTGCAGGCGGCGCGCAAGGGACTCGCCCACGAAATCGAGCGGGGCGAGGTGCAACGCGTCTACGTGCTGCCGCACCTCGCCGTCGTCACCGTGGTCGACGACAACATGCGCTACCGCCCGGGCCTCACCGGCCGCATGTTCTCGACGCTCGGCCGCGCCGGCATCAACGTGGTGACAATGGCCGAGGGGGCGTCCGAGACGAACATCTCGGCGGTGGTGGAAGAGGCCGATCTGAAGCGGGCCGTGCAGGCGCTGCACGAGGCGTTCGCGCTGGGCCGGCAACGCGCGCATGTATTCATGTTCGGCGCCGGCACCGTGGGCAGCATGCTGCTCAAGATGCTGGGGCAGCAGACGGAAACGCTGCTGGAGCAGATGAACCTCCACATGCAGCTCGTGGGCCTCGCCAACACAAAAGGCATTTTGTGGGATGTCGACGGTATCCCGTTCGAGGAGGGCGTCGCGCGTATTCGGCAGGCGAGCGAGCGGCTGGACCAGGACGCCATCATCCAGCATCTCATCAACAGCCGGCTCGACCGCCTCATCGTCATCGACGCGACAGCCTCGGATGCCGTCACGCAGATGTACCCGACGCTCCTCGAACACAACATCGCCGTGGTCACCCCGAACAAGCGGGCCAACACGCAGTCGATGGCGTTCTACAACCGCCTCCGCCAGGCGGCGCGCGACCGGCAGGTGCCGTATTTTTACGAGACGACCGTCGGCGCCGGCCTCCCGGTGATCAGCACCCTACGCGATCTGGTGCGCAGCGGCGACCGGATCCTCAAGATCGAGGGCGTCCTCTCCGGCACGCTCTCGTTCGTCTTCAACCAGCTGGCCGCCGGCCAGGCGGTCGACGCCGTCATCCGCGAAGCGCACAAAAACGGATATACGGAGCCGGACCCCCGCGACGACCTCAGCGGCGAGGACGTCGCCCGCAAGCTGATGATCCTGGCCCGCGAGATGGGGCTCGCCGTCGAGCGGAGCGACGTGGACGTGGAATCGCTCGTGCCGCCCGGGCTCGACGGCGTGTCGCTCGACGCGTTCTGGTCCGGCCTCGCCGACGGCTTCGCCGGTCTGCAGCAGCGCGCCGAGGCGGCCCTCGCGCAGGGCCGGCGCCTCCGCTACGTCGCCGTCATCGAAGAAGGCCGGCTCCATGTACGGGTGCAGCCCGTCGGCGACGATTCGCCGCTCTACGGGCTTTCGGGCACCGACAACCTCGTCGCGTTTACGACCGCGCGGTACCGGCATCAGCCCCTCGTCGTGCGCGGCCCCGGCGCCGGCCCCGAAGTGACGGCCGGCGGCATCCTGGCCGACATCATCAAGGCGGCGGAACTGGTCACCTGAACCTTTCGGAGGCTCCCCGATGAACATCGCACTGGTAGGCACCGGTCAAACCGGCAGCGTGGTGGAGGCCCTGGCCCGCGAACGCGGCCACGTGGTCGCCGCCCGGTTCAACAGCGCCCGCCCGCTGCTGGGCGAAGCGTCGGCCGAGGGGTTCGTGGGGATCGACGCCGTGATCGACTTCTCCCTGCCGGCGCTCGCACTGGCGCACATCGAGCGGTACTGCGTCTGGAACGTGCCGGCGGTGATCGGCACGACCGGCTGGTATCACGACCGGGGCCGTGTGGAAGCGCTCGTCCAGCAGCACGACGCGGCGGTGCTGTATGCGCCCAACTTCTCGATCGGTGTCGCGCTGCTGATGCACGCGTTGAAGAGCGTCGCGCCGCTCATCGACAAGCTGCCCGAATACGACGCCTACGTCCACGAAGTGCATCACCGCCGGAAGCTCGACAGCCCCAGCGGGACGGCCCTGCTGCTTGCGGATGCGCTGATCGAACACCTGAGCGCCAAAACCCACATCACGGCGGAGGCGCAGCATGAACGCATTGCGCCGGATGCCCTGCATGTCAGCTCGACGCGCGCCGGCCACGTGGTCGGCCACCACACCGTCTGTTTCGACGGTCCGTTCGACACGCTCCAATTCGTGCACGACGCGCGCAACCGAAACGGTTTTGCACACGGCGCCCTGGTGGCCGCCGAATGGCTGCCCGGCCGGCGCGGCCTCTTCACCCTCAACGACATGCTCCAGACGGCCTGATCCGCCGCACACGCCATGAACGAACGCCATCTCTTCCACGGCACCGCCCCCGCCCTCGTCACGCCGTTCACGCCCGATGGCGAGGTGGATGAACCGGCGTTTCGCCGGCTGATCGACGACCAGATCGCCGGCGGCGTCGATGCGCTGGTCGTGCTCGGCACGACGGGTGAAAACCCGACGGTCACCCCGGCGGAACGCTCGCGGCTGGTGGACATCGGCATCGCGCATACCAACCGGCGCGTGCCGGTCATCATCGGGGTGGGCACCAACCATACGGCGGAGAGCGTCCGCTTCGCCCGCGAGGCCCGCGCCGCCGGCGCGGACGGGCTGCTCGTCGTGGGCCCCTACTACAACAAACCCACGCCGGCCGGCGTGATCGCGCACGTATCCGCCATCGCCGACGCGACCGACACGCCCATCATCCTGTACAACGTCCCCGGCCGCACCGGCAGCAACCTCACGGCCGACACCCAGCTGGCCGTGGCGGAGCACGTCCCCTCCGTCGTCGGGCTCAAGGAGGCGTCGGGCAACCTGGCGCAGATTTCCGACCTCCTCCAGCGGCGGCCGCCGCACCTGGCCGTGTACTCGGGCGACGACGAACTCACGCTCCCCCTGATCGCGCTGGGCGCGGAGGGCGTCATCTCGGTCATCAGCAACGCCATCCCCAAACCCTTCTGCTACATGGTCCGCGCCGGCCTCGCGGGCGACTATGAGACCGCCAGGAGGCTGCATTTCGACCTGCTCGAAGCCATGCGGATGTGTTTCGTCGAGAGCAATCCGGTGCCCGTGAAGGAGGCGCTGGCGCACGCCGGCAAGATGAACGCGCGCGTCCGGCTGCCGCTCGTCGGTTTGCAGGAAGCCAACAGGGAGAAGGTGCTGCGCGCCTTTGCGCCGTTCATGAAGGGTTGATCGACCGTCCCGCGCCTAGCGGGAAACGAAGCGCGCGGCGATGTTGGCGACGACGGCGGTGTAGAACGCGGCGCCGATCCAGTGGGAGAGCACCAGGCTGATGTCCCGCGCGCCGGATTGCAGGACGAGCAGGGCGACGAGCAATCCGTTATGGAGGAGGGCGATGACCAGCCCCATCAGAAAGGCCTGCGGCGGACGAATGATGGGCATTTCGCGCTGGTCCGGGTTCTGGAAAAAGCCGACCATGAAGCCGACGATGGTCTTGACGAACATCTGGATGCCCCACGTCCCGTAGATGACATCCATCAGGAATCCCAGCGCAAAACCCGACACCGCCCCTACACGCCGGCCATAGGCAAAGCCAAGCCACGCGATGTAGATGAGGATGCCGTCCGGATACGCCCCCCAGAGCCTCAATCTCCCCAGCACGATCCACTGAACCAGCACGGCCAGCAGTCCGGTGAGGGCAATGCGAAGGAAGACGGGCATGAACGACGGAGCGCGAAAGGGAAAAACGACGGGGGAAGTTCCGCCTTTAACGCCTGAGTCGCAAGTTGTGCCAGTGCGGCTGCTGTGTAATCCCCCCTACTCGTGCACGTAGCCGATTGCGGGCAGGAGGATGGGTGTATGAAAGGATGGGTGTATGGGAGGATGGGTGTATGGGAGGATGGGTGTATGGGAGGATGGGTGTATGGGAGTTGTTTTGGTGGACCAGGGTAAGGGTACTCCCAAACCCCCAAACTCACATACTCCCAGACTGCATATTCCGCGCATTCGGGGGAGTAGCCAGGGATCAAGCGTCCTCGCTACGGGTGATGGCGAGCACCACCCGGTCCATCGTCTGCATGATCCGATAGCTCGGGACGGTGTAGTTATTGGCGATGAGCGAGAAGGCGACCAGCCGGCCGTCCGGGGTCTGGGCGTAGCCGCTCAGGGCGCGGACGTATTCGAGCGAGCCGGTCTTGGCCCACACGGGTTCGCCGCGGAGACGGTAATCGAGCGTCGTCTCCGCCTCGCCGCCGCGCGCAAGCGAGCGGAAGAAGGTGTCGCGCTGCGGATGCCGGTTCATGTAGGCGAGCAGTTCGCCGATGGTCTCCGGCGTCACCATGTCCTTGCGGGAGAGCCCCGAGCCGTCGCGCGCCGAAACGCCGTTCATCGGGATGCCCGACTTCCTCAGAAACTCCTTGACCCGTTTCTCCGCCCCGTCGGTCGACCCACCCCATCCGAAGGTCCGAAAGAGCTGCTCTGCGTAGAAGTTGTTGCTCTCCTTGTTGATGTGCATCATGATCTCGCTGAGCGGCGGCGACTGATACGTAAACAGCTCCTGCGCCCGACGGTAGTCGATCGGTCGCTCGAGATCGTCGATATCGACCAGCACAACATCGACGGCGATGCCAACGGCCTCCAGTTCCTGTTTGAAGCTGTGCAGCGCGAGCAGGGTCGGGTTGGAAACCGGGATGGTGACGCTGCGCCGGTAGGTGCGCGGCACAGACCCGTCGAGAAGGACCCGCTCCGTGCCCAGCGTGCGATGCACCTGGATGGACTGCCCCCGCCGGCGCGCGCTGGTCGAGGCCTGGTTGCGGATGTCGAGGTAGCCGCCCGGCTTCGCGTTGATGATGGGCGCTTCGCCCACACGGCCGGACTGGATCTGCACGACTACCGTGTTGTCGAGCGCCGATATCCCGCTCACCGCCGGCGCGAACGATTCCGTCGCGATGTATCCCACATCCCACCCTTCGGGATAGGGCGATTCGTCGAAGATGTTGTCGTCGCCGATGATGCGGCCCTGGATCCGCGTCACCCCCTGCGCCGAGAGGCCGCGCGCCCAGGTCTGCATCGGATTGTTGCCGCGGAACTCGCTGCTGGCAAAGGTCGGGTCGCCCGAGCCCTCGAGGATGAGATCCCCCTTGAGCACGCCGGCCTCGATGTCTCCCAGGAGATGGAGCGACGTCGTGTAGGTGTAGTCGGGCCCGAGCACGTCGAGGGCGGTGGCGGTCGTGAGCAGCTTCTGATTGGACGCCGGCATGAGCGTCTTGTCGCTGTTCTGGGTATACACCACGCGCCCCGAGCTGAGGTCGCGGACGTATACCCCCCAGATGGCGGCGTTGACGGATGGATCGTTGACGAGGCGCTCGATCTGATCCGATAGCGATGCCGGCGCGACGGCGCCCCCGTTGAAGAGGCCGACGAGCACGAACAGCGCGGTCAGCCGCATCGCCGCAGAGAAGCGAAGATTCATGTGTAGACTACCCGTATTCAAAAGCGTGTGGGTCGCGGCAACCGATACAACCTGCCGTATGGTGGCCCCGCTGCCGCCCGCAGTATAGGAAATTTCTGCCGGCGACGGGTCATCCTGCAGCAAACGGCCGGTGCGCCTTTGACCCTTGCAAACGGCTCAAGATGCGCGCTTCGTCCGATCCTGCTTGCTTCTTGTATCGCAGGCACTTCGTACCGTTCCAGAGCCTTTATACGAATGCAGGAACTACCATACAAGCACCGTACCGGGAATCGCCCCGCCGCCGGCATCCCACCGTAGCGGACAGGAACACCCCGGGCGTCGGAGGGTTTGCCCCCAACCCACTCGCCGAACGATTCCGCCTGGACCGCGGCACACGAAACCGACCTCTTCATGGCACAACCGACCTCTTCACGGCGCGCGCGACAGGGACGCAGACAGGGCGCTGCCGGCGTCGACAAACGGACCGCCACCCGCGCGGCATCGAAGCGCAACGCCGCGATGGTCTTCACCGCGCGCAACTACCTGCTGATGCTCCTTGGCGTGGGGCTCGTCGTGCTCGGGTACGTGTTGATGCGGATGGAAAACGAGGTCGACGGATTCATCTCGCTGTACGTAGCGCCCATCCTCCTGCTCGGGGGCTACCTCGAGATCATCTACGCCATCCTGTGGCGCCCCCAAAACCGGCCTGCGCCCGAAGAAACGGTGGAGCAGGCCTAGCCGGCCCCGCCCGTTCGCACCGTCAGGGATACAGCAGATACGGGGTCCGGAGCACCTTGAAGGCCGCCACGTCCTCTTTCCACGACGCCACGATCTGATCCGCCGTCTCGCCGGCCCTGAGCTGCGCCTCGAGGCGCGTCGTGCCCGCCAGCCGGCTCAGCCAGTTCGCATTGAGAAACGACGCCCGCTCGGCGGTCGGCGCCATGCGGTAGAACGCCTCCACCAGATGCATGCCGGCTGCGACGGGCCGGAGCGCATGCGCATCGGTTACCGTAAGCCGCACGCCGCGCACCGCCTCGCCCTCGAACCGGGGCGACGTGGCCATGCCGGCGATGGGCTGGGGGATGAACTCGGCCGGATCGAAATGCAGACCAGGTATCGCCAGCGCGTTGAGGGTATCGGCCAGCCGGCGGCCATTGGCCCAGGTCGCCCCCACCATCTTGAACGGCTCGCGGGTGCCGCGGCCCTCGCTGGCCTCGACCGCCTCGAAGAAACAGGTGCCCGGATACACGAGCGCCGTCTCGAGGTCCGGGATGTTCGGACTCGTCGGCCGCCACGACAGCCCGGTCTCGCTCCAGAGCATCCCCCGCGTCCACCCTGCCATCGGGACGACGTGCAGCACCAGCGACTCGAGGCCTTCCACCCAGCCTTCGCCCTGGATCATCCGCGCGAGTTCGCCCACCGTCAGGCCGTGGGTGACCGGTATCGGGTAGGCGCCGACGAACGACGTGTGGGCCATGTCGAGCACGAAGCCCTCGACGTGTTCGCCACCGAGCGGGTTGGGGCGGTCGAGCACGACGAACGGCACGCCGGCCTCGGCGGCGGCCTGCATCGCAAGCCCCATGGTGGAGATGTACGTGTAGAACCGGGCGCCCACATCCTGGATGTCGAACACGAGCACATCGATCGAGGCCATCTCCTCGGGCGAGGGCTTTCGCCGGCTGCCATAGAGGCTGTAGATCGGCACGCCGGTGCGCTCATCGCGACCGCTCTCGACGTGTTCCCCGGCCGCCGCGTCGCCCCGGAGGCCGTGCTCGGGGCCGAACAGGGCGGCGAGCGTCACCCCCGGCGCCTCGTGGAGGCGATCGGCGAGATGGACCGAGTCGATCATCGAGGTATGGTTGGCGATCAGGCCGACGCGTTTGCCGGCCAGCAGCGCATAGTCGTCATCCGCGAGCGCCTCGGCGCCGATCCGAACCCTCGGCGGAGTATGCGAGGCCTCCGGGCCGGCGGTGGAGCCGGCGCAGCCCGCGAGGATGGCCATGCCCAGAACAAAAAAGGCGAACCGGTTCGCCTTGCGACGCACCGATTCGCCCGATACCTGCCTTTCGGTCATCGTCCGGCTCAGCTGTTGGAGACGATTTCGTACTCCGGGAAAAAATACGCCGCCTCGATGCGGGCGTTTTCGTCGGAATCCGAGCCGTGAATGATGTTCTCGCCGACCGAGTCGGCATAGGCCTTCCGGATGGTGCCTTCCGCCGCCTGGGCGGGGTTGGTGGCGCCGATCAGCGTACGGAAATCGGCCACCGCGCTGTCCTTCTCCAGCACCATCGGGACGCAGGGTCCGCTGGACATGAACGCGGTGAGTTCCTCGAAGAAAGGCCGGCCACGGTGTACGGCGTAAAATCCTTCCGCCTCGATCTTGCTCAGCTTCATCAGCTTCATCGCGCGAATCTTGAAGCCGGCCTTCTGGATGCGGCTCGTCACTTCGCCGATCAGCTCTTTCCTGACGCAATCCGGCTTCAAAATGGTCAATGTACGTTCACTCGCCATGTTTTTCGTATGGAATGAGAGGTAGGTTGTCTGATTGAAAGGGGTGATTATACGTGCCGTTCGGCATGGTACGACGACCGCACGAGGGGGCCGCTCTCGACGTGATCGATGCCCTTCGCCTCGCCGGCCTGTTTATAGGCGACGAATACATCGGGGTGGATGAATGCCTCCACCGGCAGATGCATCCGCGTCGGCTGCAGGTATTGTCCGATGGTCATGACGTCGAGCTCGATCGCCGCGAAGTCGTCCATCAACGCAAGCACTTCCTCTTCGGTCTCACCCAGGCCCACCATGATGCCGCTCTTCGTGCGCAGGCCCTGGTCCTTAGCGCGTTTGAGCACGTCGAGCGAACGCTGGTAGTTCGCCTGCGGGCGCACGCGGCGGTAGAGCCGGGGCACCGTCTCGACATTGTGGTTGAGCAGCTCCGGACGGGCATCGAGCACGACGTCGAGCGCCTCCCAGATGCCGCGAAAGTCGGGTATGAGCACCTCGACGGTGCAGCCGGGCTGGTACTCCCGGATCATGCGGATGGTCTCGGCGAAGATCGGCGCGCCGCCGTCCTTGCGCTCGTCGCGGTTGACGCTGGTGACCACGGCATGCCGGAGGCCCATGAGGCGCGCGGCCTCGGCCACCCGCCGCGGCTCGTCCCAATCCAGGCCGGCATCCGGCCGGCCGGTGGCGATGGCGCAGAACCCGCAGGAGCGGGTGCAGACGTTGCCGAGGATCATGAACGTCGCCGTGCCGGCCGTCCAGCACTCGCCCATGTTGGGGCATCGCGCGCTCTGGCAGACGGTGTGCAGCTGGTGCGAATCGATGATGTCGACGAGCTGCCGGTACGTCTCGCCGTAGGGCAGCTTGACGCGCAGCCAGTCCGGCCGGCGGCCCCGGTCGTTGGCGACGACAGGCTTATCGATCACGGGCAACTCGAAGAAACCGGAATCTCCATCACCCGTTGGAAGGAGCGGTTCTTTCTTTACCCGTTTTAATGCAACTTCTCCCGGATGCAAGGGCTTTTTGGCGCCCGTATTCGGCAAAGGAGAATCAGACATAGGGTATGGTCGTGGGTATTCTGTACAGCGGAATGCCGTCGCTTCGCTAATAGAATGGGGCTTTCTGCCGATCCTGAAGGAAGCAAAACGACCTCCTCGTGAGTTGACTTGGCTACCCCTTCCCGCCAATAATGATCCCCCTTTCGGGCGATCCACGGGGCGCCATGCGTCGCCACGACACCCTGTTTTTCGCTATAGATCTGGAATCTGTCAAGACACTATGCAAACCGTATTAGATACGCGCTCGATCACGCCGGAGACCGTTCGTTCCACCCTGTCCCGCCATATGCTCACGGATGGGCTGCACCTGGTGCTGGACATGGAAAAAAGCCAGGGCGTGAACCTGATCGACGCATCGACCGGGCAAGGGTTTATCGATTTTTTTGGCTTCTTCGCCTCGAATGCGCTCGGGATGAACCACCCCAAGCTGACGGGCGACGCCGGCTTCCGGAAGCGCCTCATGGAAGCCGCGATGAACAAGATCACCAACTCGGATGTGTACACGGTGCACATGGCACGTTTCCTGGACACGTTCAGCCGGGTCGGCATCCCCTCCTACCTGCCCTACGCCTTCTTCGTGTCCGGCGGGGCGCTCGCCGTCGAGAACGCGCTCAAAACGGCCTTCGACTGGAAGGTGCGGCTCAATCACCGGAAGGGCTTCCGGCGCGAAGTCGGGCAGCAGGTCCTGCACTTCGACCAGGCCTTCCACGGCCGCTCGGGCTACACACTCTCGCTGACCAACACGGCCGATCCGCGCAAGACGCAGTATTTCCCGAAATTCGACTGGCCCCGCATCCTCAACCCGAAACTGTCCTTCCCGCTGACCGATGAGCGGATGACCGAGGTGCTGCGGATGGAATCGATGGCGCTGGCCCAGGCCAAGACGTACTTCCGCGAGCGGAAGGACGACATCGCCTGCATCATCATTGAGCCGATCCAGGGCGAAGGCGGCGACAACCACTTCCGCCCCGAATTCCTCCAGCAGCTCAAGAACCTCGCCCACGAGAACGACGCGCTGATGATCTTCGACGAAGTCCAGAGCGGCGTCGGCATCACGGGAACGTTCTGGGCGCACCAGGCGCTGGGCGTGGAACCGGACATCATCGCCTTCGGCAAAAAGACGCAGGTGTGCGGCATTCTCGCCGGCCCCAAACTGGATGAAGTCGACGGCCACGTGTTCAAGACCGCCAGCCGCATCAACTCCACCTGGGGCGGCAACCTGGTCGACATGGTGCGTTTCGACCGCATCCTCGAGGTCATGGAGGAAGATCACCTGGTCGATAACGCCGCCGAGACCGGCGCGCACCTCCTCAAGCAACTCCACGCGTTCGCCGAACGGCATCCCTCGGTCACGAACGTCCGCGGCCGCGGCCTCATGTGCGCCTTCGACCTGCCTTCGGCCGACTACCGCGGCCGCTTCCTCAACGAGACCTACCAGCAGGGCGTCCTCGTGCTGGGCTGCGGCACGCACTCCGTCCGCTTCCGCCCGCCGCTCACGATCACCCCGGACGAGATCGATCAGGGCCTGGAGATCCTGGGAAAAGCGCTGGCCAAGGTGGCGTGAGTGGGTGTGGGAGTGCGGAGGTGCCTCAGGATCTGCCCCCCTCACCCCCCCACTCCCAACCTCCCATACCTAAATCCTTCGTCCGAATTCCAGCACACGGGCCCGGGCGGATCGAAGGGTAGATAGGCTGCTTCCTCGCCGGCGCGGCCTCTCGGTGAAACGCGCATGCGCCTTCCGGCTGCCCCGAACCCTCAGCCGGACTTCCTGGAGGCCTCTATCGTTTGCCACGGAACGATAATCCATCGGACGAAGGCATAATAGTTGACGTAGTCGTCGCCGAGACGGTTCTTATTGAATGCGCGTCTCGCATCCGATGTACGATCCTTCGAGGAGTAGCCAATCCAGAGCCGTGATACCCCCTGAGGCGGCCCATCGCGATGCGTCAAGACTCGCCCCTCCCCGGTGAACTTCCATGCGACGAACTTTTTTGCCGGCGCTGTTGCTTGCCAGCGCCACGCTTGTGCCTGTCCAGGCGCAATCCCTGACGTCCGCCCAGGCCCGATACCACATCGCCCCTCCGCCTGAAGCGGTCTGTATTCTCAAAGCCGTACCCGAAGATCTGGGCGTTTCGTTCGGCCCCCGCACGACGCCGGGCAAAGCCGGCGCGGCGTCGGCTACGTTCAGCGTCAACTACCTCGATGCGGCCATGGACGACCCCTGGCCCCAGGAAGCCAAGGATGCCTTCGACTATGCGCTGGGCATCTGGGCCACGCACATCGAGTCGGCCGTGCCCATCGCCGTCGATGCGACGTGGGCCGGCCTCGGTGGGTGCGATCTCAACCAGAGCGTGACGCTCGGATCCGCCGGTCCCACGTTTTTCATCAGCGACTTCGGCGCCGGCGAGGCGGACACCTACTACCCGATCGCCCAGGTCGAGGCCATGATCGGATCCAACTTCGTCCCCGGATCCGCCGACATCATCGCCCGCTTCAACCGGGCCTGCGACGACCCGGGGTCCCCGCTCTGGTATTTCGGCACCGACGCCAACCCCGGCCCGAACCAGGTGGATTTCGTCAGCGTGGTGCTCCACGAAATCGGCCACGGGCTCGGCTTCACGGGCACGGCGGACGTCGATGACGGCCTCGGAAGCGGCGGCTCCATCGAATGCGACGGCACCGCCGGCCATGGCTGCTTCTCCGACCCGCCCAGCATCTACGACCGTTTCACGACGAACGCCGCCACGTCGGGCGTTTCGTTGCTCGAGACGGGCTCCTTCCCGATGAACTCGACGACGCTCGGTGACGCCCTCCAGGGCGGATCGGGCGCCGGCGTCTTTTTCGACGGCCCCGCCGCCCGCTATGCTCACGGCGCCGGCGGCCCGAGGCTCTTCGCGCCGGCGGAATGGGATGCCGGATCGAGCTTCGCGCACCTCGACGAGTCGTCGTTCCATAACACGGCGAACGCCCTCATGACGCCGGCGCTGAACAGCAACGAGGCGGTCCATCTGCCGGGCCCGATCGTCTGCGGCATCTTTCAGGACATGGGGTGGCCGCTGGGCAGCGACTGCCTCGACCTCCTCCCCGTAGAGCTGACGCGCTTCGAGGCCATCGCCAACGGGCGCTCCGCCCGGTTGACCTGGAGTACGGCCAGCGAAACGAACAACGCCGGCTTTGAGGTCGAGTACCGCACGACGGACGGCGCGTTCGCCTCGCTCGGGTTTGTCCCCGGCGCCGGCACGACGTCCGAACCCCGTTCGTATGCCTTCACGACACCCCGGCTGACGCCCGGCAGCCACCGTTTCCGGCTCCGCCAGGTCGATTTCGACGGAGGCTTCACCTACAGCCGCGAGCGCGACGTGACCATCCTGGCCACCGAAGCCTACGAGGTGTCCGCCGCCTTCCCGAACCCGTTTAACCCGCAGACCCAGCTTACCGTGGCGGTGCAATCCGCCCAGCGCGTGCGCGTCTCGCTGTACAATGTGCTCGGGGCCCGCGTCCTCGACCTGGAAGACGCGCCGCTCGACGCCAACCGGTCACATACGTTCACCCTCGACGCCGCCGGCCTTCCCAGCGGTCTCTACCTCGTCCGCGTTATCGGCGAGACGTTTACCGACACGCAGACCGTGACGCTGCTGAAGTAGCGTTACCGCCCGGCGATGGGCGAGCGCGCAGGTATGCCATGCAAAAAAGGGTAGAGGACGGGACAATGCGCCCGGCCTCTACCCTTTTCCGTATCAAGCCCTGTGCTCGCGGCCTACGCTTCCGCTTCGTCGGCCTCCGGCGCATCGTCCGGAGCCGGGTCATCGTCGCCGGCCGGCAGGACGCCTTCCACGCCTTCGATCGCCTCTTCGTCCTCGAAGAACGCGATGCGGGTCACGTCGGCGATGGCATCCTGATCGCGGATGCTGATCAGGCGCACGCCCTGCGTGTTGCGGCCCAGCATGCGGATCGCGGCGACGTCCATGCGGATCATGATGCCGTTCGTCGTCACGATCATCAGGTCGTCCGTGTCGTGGACGCCCTTGAGGGAAACGAGCGGCCCCGTCTTCGGCGTGGTCTTCATCGTCAGGATGCCCTTGCCGCCGCGGCTCTGGATGCGGTAGTCGTCGAGCGGACTCCGTTTGCCGTATCCGTTGGCGCTGATCGCGAGCACGGAACGGTCGTCGTCGTTCTCGAACACCGTCATGCCCACCACCTGTTCGTTCGCCTGGAGCGCGATGCCGCGCACGCCGCGCGTGTTGCGGCCCATCGGCCGGGCGTCGTTCTCGTGGAACCGGACACTGCGTCCGCTCGAGGAGGCAATGAGGATGTGCGCGTCGCCGCCGGTGATCTGGGCTTCGAGGAGCTGGTCGCCCTCGTCGATCGCGATGGCGATGATGCCGTCGATGCGAGGCCGGCTGAACGCCTCGAGCGAGGTTTTCTTGACCTGCCCCTTGAGCGTGGCCATCATCACGAAATGGCTGTTGAGGAACTCGTCCGACTGGAAGTCCGGCTTGCTGACGGCGAGCACGGCGCGGATGCGGTCTTCGGGCGACGTCTGGATGAGATTCCGGATGGAGCGTCCCTTGCTGGTGCGTCCGCCCTCCGGGATTTCGAAGACCCGCAGCCAGTAGCACTTACCATGGTCGGTGAAGAACAGCAGATAGTCGTGGTTGAACGACGTGAAGAGGTGCTCCACGAAGTCCTCGTCGCGCATCCCGCTGCCCCGCTGCCCGACGCCGCCGCGACCCTGCTGGCGGAATTCGGACGTGCTGGTGCGTTTGATCAGGCCCTGATGGGATATCGTCACCACCACCTGGTCGGCCTCGATGAGGTCCTCGATGATGATGTCGCCCCCACCCGTGTAGTCGATGTCCGTCCGCCGCGCGTCGCCGTATTTTTCCTTGATGACGAGCAGTTCATCCTTGATGATCTGCATCCGCAGTTCGCGGCTGTCGAGGATGCCCTTGAGGCGGTCGATTTCGGCGAGGACGTCGCGCAGTTCGTCTTCGATCTTCTGGCGCTCGAGGCCGGTGAGCCGGCTCAGGCGCAGGTCCAGAATCGCCTGGGCCTGGATCTCGGAGAGTTCGAAGAGCGGATTGCCGTGTGTGGGCAGGCCGAAGCGTTCGAGCTGCGCCGGCGTGAGCTGCTCGGGGAAGACCCCCTGCATCAGGTTCGTCCGCGCGGCGTCGGTATCCGGCGAGTAGCGGATGATCGTGATCACCGCGTCGAGGTGGTCGAGCGCGATGACGAGGCCGCGGAGGACGTGCGCCCGTTCCTCGGCCTTGCGCAGTTCGTACTGGGTCCGGCGAACGACGACCTCGTGGCGGTGGTCGACGTAGTGCCGGATCATGTCCTTCAGATTCAGCGTCCGCGGCCGGCCGTCCACCAGCGCCACGACGTTGACGCCGAAGGTCTGCTGACAGGCCGTGAATTTGTAGAGCTGATTCTGAACCACGAGCGGGACGGCGTCCCGCTTGAGTTCGACGACCACGCGCATGCCGTCGCGGTCGCTTTCGTCGCGGAGGTCGCTGATGCCCTCGATGCGTTTCTCGCGGACGAGAAAGGCGATCTTTTCGAGCAGGGCGCTCTTGTTGACCTGGTAGGGGATCTCGTCGATGATGAGCGCGGCGCGCCCGCCGGCCATCTCTTCTTCCCGGATCTTGGCCCGGATGACGACGCGCCCACGCCCCGTGAGGTAGGCGCTCTGAACCCCGGCATATCCATAGATCGTGCCCCCGGTCGGAAAGTCCGGCGCCGGGATGAAGTTCATCAGCTCCTTGATCTCGATGTCGTTGTTGTCGATATAGGCGACGATGCCGTCGACGACTTCACCGAGGTTGTGGGGCGGGATCTTGGTGGCCATGCCGACGGCGATGCCGTCGGTGCCGTTGACGAGCAGGTTCGGGATGGCCGCCGGCAACACCTGCGGCTCCATCAGCGAGCCGTCGAAGTTTTCCTGGAAATCGACCGTCTCCTTGCCGATATCCTTCAGCATCTCGTCGGCGAGACGCGTCATGCGGGCTTCGGTGTATCGCATGGCGGCGGCCGAGTCGCCGTCGACGGAGCCGAAGTTGCCCTGGCCGTCGACGAGCGGGTAGCGCATCGAGAAGTCCTGCGCCATGCGGACCATCGTGTCGTACACCGCCGAGTCGCCATGCGGGTGGTACTTACCCAGCACTTCACCGACGATACGCGCGCTTTTTTTGTACGCCGCGCCCGGCGTCATCCCCAGTTCGCTCATCCCGTAGAGCACGCGCCGGTGCACCGGCTTGAGGCCGTCGCGCACATCGGGGAGGGCCCGGCTCACGATGACCGACATCGAATAATCGATGTACGAGGACTTCATCTCGTCCTCGATGTTGATCGGGATGATCCGATTCTGATCTTGCTCCATAAACCTTCAATCGAGTCAGCTTCGCCGGCGCCTCCACGACGCATCGAAAAGCCTGACAGAGCGAGCCGGCGGCAGGCATCCTCCTGCTCCCTCCTCCTCCCCGGCACTCAGGGGAGGCACTCAGGGAAATGCAGGAAAAAAGCGGGATTCTTGCCCGATTACGCCACAGCGTGAGGCGGCCGTTACGTGCTCGCAAAAAAGCTGCACAGCAAACGCCCGGAGCGGGGATTTGATCCGTTTTTGTGGGATATCCGGCGAGCCCGCGAAACGGGTCCCGCGCGGGGCCGGATGGGCGCCGACACAGGCGGTTCGGGACGCCTCTGACCGGGGGCGGGGGGAGGGCACGACCTATCGTGCCCCTATGAACCCGGATGCATCCTGAAAGCTGAAACCTCGATCCTCAAACCGCGAACCCTTTCACATCTTCCGGGTGCTCTTGACCCATTCGGCGGCGTAACGCGCCAGTTCGGCCGCGTCCTTCAGCAGGATTTTCTGTTTGAGTCGCGCTTTGTAGGATTCGACGGTCTTGGTGCTCAGCGTCAGCTTTTCGGCGATGTGGCGGGTGCGGTAGCCTTCGCCGATCATGCGAAGGACCTCCAGCTCGCGGTTGCTGAGGCGATCCACGGGCGAGGCATGGTCCGCGCCGCCGGAGAGCAGCTTGAGGATCTTGGAGGCCGCCTGGTCGCTCACGTACACCTCGCCGCGAAGCACGCGCCGGATGGCGTGGATCACGTTGCGCGGGTCCTCCTGCTTCATGACGTAGCCGCGCGCGCCGGCGCGGAGCGCGCGCTCGGCGTACAGACTCTCGTCATGCATCGAGAGCATCAACACGGGCAAATCGGGATACTGCGCCTTCACGTTGCGCACGAGATCCATCCCGTTGATCCCCTCCATCTGGATGTCGACGATCACGAGGTCCGGCGAAGCCTGTTCGATCGCCGTCATGGCCTCGAATCCGTCGGACGCCTCGGCGCAGACGGTCATGTCGCGCTCCTGGTTGATGAACTGGGCGAGGCCCTGCCGAACGATGGGGTGGTCGTCGACCACGAGAATGCGTTTGCGAATCGGCTCCTTCGTCGGAATGGAAGCGGATATCGCTACGGTATCGTAGGAGCTGTGCTGCATGGATCCATACATGGGCTTAAGAGGTGACAGGTTCTTCAGTATGCGCTAAAACACCTGGATATACAAGACTGCAAAGCACGAGCGTACCGCCTTGTTCTCGGTTTCGGATATTTAGCATGGCGTTAATCATCTGCGCGCGGAAGGCCATGATCCGCAGGCCCATGCCTTCCCGGGCCCTGTCGGCGGTCGTGATGCCGGCTCCGTTGTCCCGAACCGCCAGCAACAGCTGATCGCCGTCCTGATTCAGTTCGATGTTCACGTGCGTGGCACCGCTGTGCTTGATCGCATTGTTGACGGCTTCCTGGCAGATGCGGTACAGATGGGTGGCTACCGTTTCATCCCACAGGGGGGTGTCCAGATGGCAATCGGCGGTGCAATGGATGCTGGCCATCTGTTCGGTATTGGCGGCCAGATCCTCCAGCGCGCGGACGATGCCGGTGCCGGAGAGGTCGACCGTGACGAGGCCGCGCGCGAGGATGCGGGCCTGGGATTTCGTGTCGTTCACCAGTTCGGCGATCGTCATCGCGGCGCGGGCGGCATCCTCGTCCAGTTCCTGCAGCTTGCGTTCGAGGCTGCGCGCCATGAACGCGAGGCCGGTCAGCTGCTGGCCGAGGCCGTCGTGCAGGTCCCGCCCGATGCGGCGCTGCTCGCGTTCGCTTATCTCGACGAGTTCGCGTTCGAGCCGGCGCGTCTCCGTGATGTCGCGCTGAACGGATACATAATGGGTGATCCGGCCGGTGTCGTCGCGGACCGGGGAGATCTGCCAGCGGACGAGGAAGCGGCTCCGGTCCTTCTTGTACAGCACGATCTCCGCCGAAAAGGCGTCGCCGCGCACCAGATGGCTTCGCATCTCCGTGAGCACGTCGCGATTCGTCTCGGGCCCCTCGAAGATGTCCAGCGGCTGGTTCATCAGCTCGTCGGTCGCGTAGCCGGCCATCGCGGCCATGCTCTCGTTCGCGTAGACGATGTGCGTGCTGTCGTCGTCGAGATCCGCGGTCGTGATAAACATCCCTTCTCCGGAACTGCGGACCGCCGTGGCCAGCAGCCGGCGCTGCTCCTCCGCTTCCTTGTGCGCCAGGATGTTGTGCACGCGCCGCTCGGCGACGGCGAGGCGGACGTTCATCAGCTTCTGCGCGATCGGCTTGGCGATGTAATCGTCCGCGCCGGCCTCGAGCACCGCTTCGAGATGCTCGGGCTCGTTCATGGCCGTCACGACCAGCACGATGCTGAAGGGCCCCTGCGGGGAGTTGCGCACGTTGCGGCAGAGATCCAGGCCGCTCATCCCGGGCAACATCCAGTCCAGCAGCAACAGGGGATAAAAACCTTTCTGATAGGCCTCCCAGGCCTTCTCCGCGTCCGAGAAGGAGTCCACCGTATGCCCGCGCGACTCGACGATGCGCACGAGGAATCGCTGGGTGATCTGGTCGTCTTCGACGAGTAGGACGCGCATGAACTTCCGGGGCTGAGTGCTTACGTGAGAAAAATGCCGGCTACGAACGACTGGAGGGTTCGAGTACCTGCGATATCACCTGATAGAGTTCCTTTTTCGTGAGGGGCTTGCCCAGGTACCCATCGAATCCCTGCGACAGGAAGCGTTCGCGGTCCCCCGCGATGGCATAGGCGGTTAGCGCCACGACGGGCACCTGCTCGTATTGCGAGAGGTGACGCAGCGCGCGGAGGGCATCCACCCCGGTGCGATTCCCGCCCAGGTTGATGTCCATGAGCACGATGTCGAACTGCTGACGCCGGGCGGCATCGAGCGCCTGGTCCTCGCGCGAGGTGAGGGCCACCTCGTATTTCTCGGAGAGAAATTTCTGCAGCAGCACCCGCGCGTCGCGGTTGTCCTCGAGCACGAGCACGCGCGGCCGGCTCCGGCTGATGCCGCTGCCCCGGTACCGCATGGCGGCGTCCGACACGTCGATCGGCGCATCCGCCACCCGTTCCATGGGCAGCAACACCGTGAAGACACTGCCGTGGCCGGGGTTGCTCTCCACCTGGATGGCTCCCCCCATGAAGGCCACGAGGCGTTTCGTGATCGTCAAGCCCAGCCCGTTCCCCTCGAACGAGCGCGCCATGCCGGTGCTCTCCTGCCGAAAGGCGTCGAAGACGTAAGGCAGGAAACCGGTCTCGATCCCGATACCGGTGTCCTCGACGCGAATCTCGACCTCCTTGCCGCGGGGTTGCATCGTCACATGGATGCCCCCCTCCCGCGTAAACTTGATGGCGTTGCTGACCAGGTTGTTGATGATCCGGTCGAGACTCGTGCGATCGACCACGGCGCGGATGTCCTGGTAATCGGAGGCGAAGGTGAGAAAAAGCCCTTTTTCCTCGACCTGCATCGCCAGCTGCGACACCAGCGCCTCCACCTCGTCGACGATATTGACCTCCTGCGGCTTCACCTTGAGCGTGCCCGACTCGAGCATCGAGAGGTCGAGGATGGAGTTCAGGGTCTGCAGCAACCTATGCCCGCTCTGTTCGATGAGTTCGATCAGCTCCCGGTGTTCTTCCGACACCTCCTCGGCCAGGATCGACGCAAAGCCGATGATCCCGGTCAACGGCGTGCGGATCTCGTGGCTCATGTTCGTCAGGAACGACGATTTGAGCAGGGTCATCTCCTCCGCCTTGCTCCGCGCCGCGATCAGCTCCTCTTCCGTCTTTTTGCGTTTGGAGATGTCCTCTACCAGAAAAATGAAATATTCGAGTTCGTCGTTTTCCTTGCGCAGGGCCGTGGCGACGACGCTGCCCCAGGCATAGGCCCCGTCCTTCCGCTGCAGCCGCTTCTCCATATGGAAGCGGTCCATCTCGCCGTCGTGCACCTGCTGCACGAAGTGATTGTAGATGGTCAGATCCTCGCTGTACGTCAGGTCGCGGCACGTGAACCGGGTGAGTTCCGCGGCCGAGTACTGGAGCATGTGCTGGAAGGCCGGATTGGTGGTGATGAGCCGGGTATCCGGCGTGGCGATCGCGATCCCGATGCCGGCGCGGTCGAAAACCGCCTGAAAGCGCTGTTCGCTGCGGGCCAGGGCGTTCTCGGCCAGCTTCTGCTCCGTGATGTCGTGCAACACGGCCTGGACGACGGACCGGCCGTCGATCAGCAGCGGAACGCAGCGGGAACGCACGATACGCTCCTCGCCGTCCTCGCGCCGCAGCCGGTGCTCGATGGTCGGGATCGTTCGGCCGGCCTCGACCATCCCCATCGCGCGCCGCACGTCGGCGGCATGCTCCGGGAAAAAGAAATCGTAGATCGAGCGGTCGTGCAGGGTCGCAGGGTCGACCGTCCCGAGCAGCGTGGCGCACGCCGGGTTGACGTGCACGATGTTGCCGTATTGCAGGATGGCGATCGGCTCGGGATGGTTCTCGACGAGCTTCCGCCAGGGGCTGCTCACGGGGATGCCCGGGCCGGCCTGATCCAGTTCGCGGATCTCGCGGATCGACCGGAAGCTGAGCACCGCGAACGCCCACCCGCCGGCGCCGCCCCGCAGCAGGGTGATCGAGGCCATCGTCTTGAGCAGGCCGCCGGCCCGATCGCGCTGCACGACCTCGCCGGACCATGCGCCGTCCGTCAGCACCTTCCCCAACGGCGTCGCGTCGTCGTCAAACGGGTACCACGTGGGGAGGACGTCGTCGATCATGCGACCGACCGCCTCGGCCGGCGTCCACCCGAACAGGCGCTCGGCGGACGGATTCCACTGCAGGATCCGCCCCGTAACATCCACCACGACCACGGCGTCGCTCAGGTAGAGGAAGACGTGCTCGAGTCCGTGATGGGGCTGACCGGCAGGCGCGTCCAGCGATTCCTCGGCGACTACGGACTGTGGGCCGCCGTCACCGCCGGCGAGGCCTCGTTCTGCATTGAAGAGATGCGCAAACTGGAATTGCGGACGTGATCGTTCCATACTCGACTTTCCTGCTATGGAAACTACCGAATATCATGATGTCCCCCGTCGCGCGGCGAACAGGGAGATAATGAGCGACACAGACATGGCGGAAGACGTGCTTCGGATAACCGCACCAATGTTCCGGGCCGCACACGGGATGCGAACCATCGGATACCCACCCGCTGGAGGGATTTGAGGAGCGCAATATACTGATAGGCTGGCTCTCGTGCGGCGGATGTATGTAAACGATAAGCTAACATAGATAAAAAACTTTTTCTTATTTGCAAGCAGTCTTCAGATTTAGCGTGGTCTTTTTATATTTCACGGATCAGACCGAAACACATCTGACATGAACCGCGGGATAATCGCCGTATTTTGCTTTCTTTCCTTTGCCTGCAACCGCGGGATCTCTTTACCTATGGCCGATACGACTACCCCCTTTCCCCTTCCGGCATTCGATCTACAGGGACATCGCGGCGCGCGGGGCCTGCTACCGGAAAACACTATTCCCGCCTTTTTGAAAGCGCTGGACATCGGTGTTACCACGCTCGAGATGGATGTGGTGATCTCGAAAGACCTGCAGGTCGTGGTTTCGCACGATCCCTGGTTCTCGTCGGAGATCTGCACGCGACCGGACGGACAGCCTGTGCCGCCGGATCAGCGCGAGGCGTACAAATTGTTTGAGATGACCTATAAGGAGATCGCCCGGTACGATTGCGGGAGCAGGGGGAATCCGCGCTTCCCCGGGCAGGAACCCATGCGGGTTGTTAAGCCATTACTAAAAGATGTCATCGCGGCCGCGGAGGCTTACGTACAGGCGCATAACCTCCCAGCGATTTTTTACAACATCGAGACCAAGTCCACGCCCCGGACCGACCGCATCTACCACCCGGAGCCGGCGCTCTTCACCGAACTGCTCTACGACGTACTCTCGGAAGCCGGCATCACCCAGCGCGCCACCATCCAGTCGTTCGACGTGCGCACGCTCCGCGTGGCGCGCCGGCTCGACCCGCACCTGCGCGTCGCCCTCCTCGTCAGCGCCGACGAGGACCGGGGCTTTCGCGGCAACATCGACGCGCTCGGCTTTGCGCCCGACATCTACAGCCCGCAGTTCACGCTGGTCGACGAAGCGCTCGTCGCCGAGGCCCACGCCCGGCAGATCGCCGTCATCCCCTGGACCATCAACGCCCTCGAGGACATGCAGCGCCTCAAGGCGCTCGGCATCGACGGACTCATTACCGACTTTCCGGATATCGGCATCGCGCTCCTGAACGAAGACGGCTCGTCCATGTGACGCCTTCGCAACGAGCCCGCGGCGCGGCGATCTTTTTTTGGCCGGCCCAGTAAAACGAACACCGGCCAAAACCCGCGCCCTCAGACCAGGCGCACCCCGAGCCGGCAAACCCTCTAAGACTATGATGCCAGACCCTATTGAGGACCGCGACGCCAACCCCGCCGCGGACGCCGCCCTCCGACAGCAGATCGAGGAAGCGCTCGACATGATCCGGCCCTACTTGATGGCGGACGGCGGTTCTGTGCGTCTGTTGAACATCACGGCAGACCACGTCGTCGAGCTGGAATTGCTCGGCGCCTGCGGGACCTGCCCCATGAGCACCATGACGCTCCGCGCCGGCATCGAGCAGGCGCTCAAGCGCACCATTCCGCAAATCTCCCGCGTCGAGGCCATCAGCGCCTCAGCCGCCGCCTGAACCCGCCCCGCCGGGGCGCTCCACGCGGACGGTCCAGAACGGCAGAAAAAACCACCGGCAACGGGCATCGCGCGTCAGGGAAGCCCCGGGTTCCAACGTCAGTTCCACCAGCATCGGCGACTCCGTGCCGGGCGTCAGCGGCACCCCCAGTTCGATGGGCCGGTCGCGCGGCATCGTCAGCGGCCCCCCGGCGTTGGCATCGTACAGCACGAACACGTCGCTCAGCACCAGCCCCAGCGAATCGTACGGCTGCGGAGGCACCCGCGTCGAGAAGATCGTCTTGCTGCCCGGCCGGCGCGACGCGGTGATGTCGAAGCTGTTCAGATCGGCCGGATAACTCGTCCAATCCCCTCCGCGCGGTTTAAAACGGACCTCCTCGACCCGAAACCGCAGCGCCCGGGCATCGGCCGGCAGGGCGGTATCACCAACCCGCACATCGATCGTGAGCAGCGCCATCTGCCCCGCGGCCTCGCCGCTCCGCCCGGTCAGATGCGCCGGCTGGGGAGGGGATGTCTGGATCTGGCGCGTACCGCCGCAGCCGGCGAGCACCAGGCAACAGAGGTACGCGAACGAAGTGACGAACGATCGGATCATGGCGCGTGCTGGATAGGATAAGCGGGGGCACCAAGATACGACATCGGCGGGACGTGGAACGAAACAGGCCGGCCGCCCCGAAGAGCAGCCGGCCTGCGATATCGTCTTCAAGGCCGAGAGGCCTTGAAGCCCCTTGAAGGCCCCGCGGGACCTTCAAGGGCAACAGGTTACTTCACGAGCACCATCCGGCGCGTCATCACCCGATCGCCGAGATCGAGGCGATAGAGGTACACGCCCGAGGCCACCGGGATGCCGGCCGCGTTACGGCCGTTCCACTGCACGTCGTACGTGCCGGCGGGCATCTCCGCCGCGACGAGCGTCTGCACTTCACGTCCGACCACGTCGTAGACCTTCAGCACGACCCGCGCGTTCTGCGGCAGCGCAAAACGGATGGTCGTCACCGGGTTGAACGGGTTCGGATAGTTCTGATGCAGTTCGAACGTCTCCGGCAGGGTCTCCTCTTCGTTCGCCGTCGGCGACGAGTCGGAGTTGTCGAGCTCGTATTCGCCCGAGCCTTCCGCGTCGATGATCTTCACCTTCGACACGAGGACGGCCGAGCCGGCTACCTTGCCAACCACACTGCCGTCCGAGCCCGCGACGCCGCGAACCTCCACATACTGCCCATCGCCCAGGTTCTCGAGGTCGAGCTGCGCGTTTTCGTCGCCCAGCACGATCGTGTTCTCGTCAACCCGGTACGTGGTGCCGAACATCGTGAACTGATCGCCCTCGATGTCGCCGATTTCACCCTGGCTGAGCGACACGTTCTGGATAGAAACGCGCTTCAACAGGATGGAACCGTTCGGCTGGCCTTCGGCGATGACCGACACCGTCTGTCCTTCGACAAAGGCATCGACCGTCGTCTCCTCGCCGTCGAGCCCGTAGAAGAGGGACTCTTCGTTGATAAAGAAGAAGACGTTCATCACTTCGAGCACGCTGGCGCTCACGGAGACGATCGGACCTTCGACGCGGATGTCGGTCGCATCCTCGCCCAGCTGCTGAACCTGGAGCGCGACGAGGTCGTCGCCGGCCAGGAGCAGACCGCGGACGCGGACGGCATCACCCACGGAGAAGTTGTCCATCGTGATCGGGTTCTTGTCGACATCGTAGAACACCGTGTTCGGGATCACCTGGAAGCGGCGACCCAGCACCACGAACAGCTGGCCGAATGCGGCTTCCACGGTGCCGGTGAGCACCACTTCGTCTTCGATGCGCGGCAGCAACTCGATCTTCGTGGCCACCGGCACGCCGCCGGCGCCCGGAACGAAGGTCAGGTTGATCGTCTGACCCGCCACCAGATCGCCGAGCGAGATGTCCTCGCCGTCGGCGTCGAGGATCTCGGTCGTGACGTCGACCGTCACTTCGAGACCGGCGATATCGATCGTCGACGAGCCGATATCGGTCAGCGTACCCGTCAACTTCTGATCGCGCGGACGCGCCGTGATGGTGCGCGCCAGATAGACGCCTTCACTCTCCTCGATCGCGTGCACTTCGACGCGCATCCGCTCGAAGAGGTCTTCGAACGTCATCGCGTTGCCCAGCGGATCCTCCATGATGGTTTCGTCATCCACCCGGAAGGTGTAGCCGCGCATCGTGAACGAATCGTTGCCGAGCGTAGCGATGCGATCGACCAGCGTCTTTTCGTCGCGAATCAGGTCGAAGACCTGGACGAAACGAGCCAGCAACGCATCGCCGTCGCCTTCGAGCGCGACCACATCCACGTTGTTGTTGTTCTGGATGGTCGACGGATCGAGCGGCCGGCTGTTGCCGTCCAGCACGAACGTCTGCGCGTCGAAACGCACCTCGATACCGGCCAGCTCGAAGCGGTCGCTACCCAGGTTGCTGACGATGCCGCGTATATCCAGCGCCACGCGCGGGTCCATGTTGAACACCTGGACCTTGCGCGCCACGAGGCGATTGGTGGCGTCCACGCCGCCTTCGACCTCGACAATGAGGCCGGCGAAGAGGTTCTCGACCGAGATATTGCCTACATCAGGCGCCACGACGTGCGTCGTTTCCGTGAGGAAGATGCGCACGCCGGCGACGGTGAAGGCATCCCGACCGATCTCGGAGAGTGCACCCGTCAGGTGGAACGTCTCCTGCTCCGGCACGCGCACTTCCGCGCGCCAGCCTTCGATCTTGCCGTCCGGCTGCAGCCATCCCCAAACCTGGAGGTTGGCGCCCACCTTGAGCCCATCGAACGAGATCGGTTCATACTGCGAACCCACGATATCGGCCTGATCGTTCAGATAGATCTTGTGGTCGCGGATGACGAGCAACCGCTGGCTCTTGTCGGCTTCGACGAGCGAGCCGGCGATGCGGACGTTGCGGTCCTCGTTGCCGCTGGACACGTAGATCCAGCGAACACGGTAGGTCCCGTCTTCGAGCGGCGTACCGGTGATGCCGACGATCAGGCCGGCTTCGAGGTCGGCAGCCGGGAAAGGCTTGCCGTCGCCGCCATCGATCCAGGTATCCGGGCCGAGGACGAACGAGATGCCGCGCACGACGATCGTCGAGCCATCGACTTCCGTGATGGCGCCGCGGAGTTCGAGTTCGCGGTTCTCGGCGCCGACGCTCTCCACGCGCCAGGCGCGGATGCGGCCGCCATCTTCGTAGAACCCGAAGACGCGCACGTTCTGATCGACCTTGAGGTCGAGGAACGGAATGCGTTCAAAGGATTCATTGATGATGTCGGCGTATTCCTCCACGATCACCTTGCGACCGTAGATCGTCAGCGACCGCTTCGTGCGGTCGAGCGCCGTAATGACGCCGCTCAGGTTGGCCCCGCGGTCTTCCTGGCCGGCGCCCAGCTGCATCCACTGCGCGCGGAAGGTGCCCTCGGTTGCCGGCATCGCGAGCACGCGAACCAGCGCTCCGGGGGTCAACTTCTCGGGGCTCAGCTGGAACCCGCGTTCGTCCTGGATGAACGTGCGGTCATCCACGGCGATCACAAAGCCACGGATCGTCACGAAACCGGCTTCCACGGCATCCACCACGCCACGGAACTCGAGCTGCTCGAGGTCGGCGGCGAACGCCTCCACGTTATAGGCCAGAACGACACCGTCGCGGTTGAGGCTGCCGAATACCGTCACCATCTGGCCGTCGACCAGCTGGTCGGGCGTAATCGGCTCGTAGCCTTCGCCCACGATATTGACATATTCCCCATAAGTCACCTGCCGGCCCAACAGCATGAAGCCGTCGATCGACACGTCCGAGATGGTGCCGCGCATGCGGACCTGCTCGTCCTGTTCCTGGTTCTCGATGTTGATCCGCGCGGCCAGGATGTCTCCTGCCTCGTTCGGCTTGCCAACGATCGAGATCTTCAGACCGAGCGCCAGATCGCCAAATTCGGCCGGCGCTCCCTCGAAGGTGTTGATGAACGTGTTCTGGGTGTAGATGAACGCCGTACCATTGACATAGATCAGGTCACCGTCGAGCGACGAGATCGCGCCGCGCAGTTCGATTTCGCGCGCATCCGTACCGAAGCGCTGCGCGAAATGGCCTTGCACCGATTCGGCTTCGAACATATCGCCCGAGACCTGCACGAAATCGCCATCCTGCAGCGTGGTCACATCCACCGGCTGGTAGTTCTCGTCCACCACGGTGGCCCACTCGGCCATCGCCACGCGGAGACCCCACACGTAGAAGTCGGGCGCCGCCACCATCTCGACCGGACCGACCATGTCGACATGGACGCGATCGATCTGCAGGAAGACGACGGTCGCCGTCAGCACGCCCGTGTCGTCGAGCTCACCCGAAATCGACACGAACTGACCGGGCTGGAGCGTGGTCAGATCGACCTGCGAGCCATCCTCCGCCGTGAAGAAGGTCACGTCCGACGTGAGGAACGGCACGTTTTCCACGAACACCAGATCGCCCTGAACGCCGGATACGCGACCCCAGAGGTCGAGACCCGGGCGTTCGCCCGAGCGGAGTTCGATGCGGAAGGCATCGATGCCGCCGTCGGGACGGAGCGTGCCGGACACCACGACGCCCTGGTTGAGGACGAGGTCGGCCAGGGCCATCGGCTGATAGTCCTGGTTCAACACTTCGGTATTCATCGTGGTGAAGATCTGCCGGCCGCGGATGCGGATCACGTCGCCGTTGATTTCGGCGATCTCGCCCCGCATGCTGACCTGGCCGCGCTCGTCGCGCAGGCTGACGCTGACGGCGACGAGGGCGCCGTTTTCATCCGGCACGCCGAAGACTTCGACCGCCATGCCTTCCGCCAGGTCGAACGCGTTGACGCGCTTGCCGGCGAACGGCCCGAACGACATCTGCGCACGGCGGGCCGCGGCGCTCTTGGAGGCGACATCGCCGCTGCCGGGCTCGAACGTGTTTTCGTTGCCGAAATACTGCGTCTGTTCCGTCAGCAGGAACGAGAAGCCGCCCACCTCGAGGGTGACGCCATCATAGGCCGAGACCGATCCCAGCAATTTGATGTGCGAGGTGGCCTCACCGCGCAGCTCCACCGAGTTCGCGAGAATGCGGCCGTCGTCCTGATAGACGCCGTAGACATTCACGCGCGCGCCCTGCAGCACGGTGGTCGGATCGATCGGCTGGTAATACTGATCGTGGAAGTGGGTGTACGTGTTGAACACCACCTCGTTGCCTCCCCAGAGGGTGAGGCCGAACTCATCGATGGCCTCGACGTCGCCGCTCACCCGGACGCTACGGTCCTCCTGGCGCGGAACGAAGATGCGATCGACGACGAAGGAGCCGTCCTCCTGGGCCAGGCCCACGATCGAGACATAGAGGCCGTCCTGGAGGTCGACGAGGTTCAGCTCGCCCTCCTCGCCGAACACCTTGGAGAACTGCGAGAAGACGAACGGCACGCCGCCCACCGTCACGACATCGCCCTCCACGGCGCCGATGAGGCCCCAGAACTCGATCTCTTCACGCTCCTTCCCGTTGAGCACCACGGTATTCGCCCTGATGCCGTCGCCCTGGAAGACGCCGTATACGTCGACGGCCCGGCTCTCGGCCAGGTCCTCGAACGTCAACGGCTCCCACTGGCGGTCGACGATCTGCGCGAAGGGCTCCAGCGAAATGAGCTGCCCGAGCACCGAGAAGCCGGCGTCGGTCAGGTTTTCGATCAAGCCGCTGATGCGCATCCCCTCGTCCTTGTTCTCGGGCACGCGCACGACGTCCACGTCCCATCCGCCGGCGGCGTTGGGAACGCTGACCACTTCGACGATCATGCCGACCTTCACATCCTCACGCGTGAGCGGCTGGTTGAAACCGAGCTCGAAACGCGAGTTTTCCGTCAACACGAACGGCACGTCCCACACCGTGACGCCGGCGTCGGTCATCGCGGTGACCGGGCCGAACAGCGAGAACTGATCGCGCGCGACCAGCCGGAATTCCACCTGATGGGCGCGAATCTGCCCGTCTTCGATAAACTCGCCAAACACCATCACGAGCTGGCCGTCGGCCAGGTCCTCGATGGCGATCTGCTCGTATTTCTCGTTGAACAGCGGCGTGTATTCGTCGATCGTGATCGACCAGCCGCGGATCGTGAACCCGCTATCGGACACGTTTTCGACTTCGCCGCTGAGCCGGACAAACCGGTCGTCGCCGGATTCGATCAGGATGTGCTCCGCCGTGAGGCCGCTCGTGCCCGCTGCGCCGACGACGCCGACGATGCGAACGATGAGGCCCTTCTGGAGGTCTTCAACCGCCGCCGCGGCGCGCTTGCCGGCCGGCTTGCATTCGCCCGTCACAGGGTCGCACACCGGCGGGCAGTCGCCCATCGCGGGGTCACACACCGGCGGGCAGTCGCCCATCGCGGGGTCGCACATCGGCGGGCAGTCGCCCATCGCGGGGTCGCACACCGGCGGGCAGTCGCCCATTGCGGGGTCGCACACCGGCGGGCAGTCGCCCATCGCGGGGTCGCACATCGGCGGGCAGTCGCCCATCGCGGGGTCGCACACCGGCGGGCAGTCGCCCATCGCGGGGTCGCACACCGGCGGGCATTCACCCGTTACCGGGTCGCACACCGTGCCGCAGTCCTGCACGTTCGGATCGCAGATCGGAGGGCAATCGCCCTTCGCGGGATCGCAGGATCCGCCGCCCGGAAAGCCGTTGTCCGCCAGCCGCTCGATCACCGTTGCGTCGGTGATCTTGAACTGGAAGCCCTGTATGGTGATCAGGTCGCCGTCGAGCGCCGTCACCCGGCCGCGTACTTCGAGCTCGGGCTGCACCGCGCGCCGAAACTCGACGAAGTGCGCCTGCACCGTGCCGTCGTCCAGGAAGTCGCCGAAGACGCGCACGAGCTGGCCGACGTTGAAGCCACCGCCGTTGCCGGAGGCGTCGCCGCCGATGCCGGTGAACTCGGTAACCGCGATCGTCAGGCCCCGCACCACGAACGTCTGGCTGGCCTCATCGACTTCCGCGATGCGACCGCTCACATTGACGAAGCGGGGAACGTCAAACGGGCCAAGCACGCGAACGCTCTTGGCCAGCAGGGTACCCTGTTCGGTAAGCACGACACGGGTTTCGACGCCGTAATTGACCTGCACGTCATCGAACGAACCCTGTCCTTCGGGAGGAGGGGGTTGCGGATTCGGGTTGCGCGGGTCGCCGAAGTAGAAGACTTCGAAATGCGTTTCGTCGTCGACCAGAACCGTCTGACCGAGCATCACGAACGTCCCGTCTCCCTTTTCCTGGACGAGGCCGCGCATCTCGACGCCGGCGACTTGCTCGCCCGGATCGCCGATGCGAAGGAAGAGACGCACGTTGAACGTGCTGCCGGTCTTGTCCCGAATCTCGGCTTCCCAGTTCCAAAAATAGTCGACCAGTTCGAGGTCGTCCACGGCCACCTTGCCGGAATACGAGCCGTCGAAGTTGTTGTCGAACCCGCCCTCGTAGAACGCCTCGCCCTCACGGGAGATGAGCCTGTAGGCGCTGTACTCCACGCTGGAGTAGTCTACTTCTGACGCATCGACTTTCATGTAAATCGTGTCGCCAGGGGCAAATTCCCGGTCCTCCGTAGAGAAATCCGGTTGCCTGGATAACATCAGGTTGCTCTGAGCCTGCACGTTCCCCGCCATAATGACGACGAACAAGAAGAGCCAAGAAGTTACCTGACGAAACCATCGTATCTGGGTCGGTTTCATCATGTGCAAAAGGTTGGTTTGAGGAAGTGCAAGAATGACCTTTACGTCATCGACCCGGATGAGCGGTCATTAAGACAGGGTGGGTTAATTCCCGGAGAAGTCGCCATCAAAACCGCCTTTACACGGGGTTCTGGGGAGGTTCCACGCCCGAGATGGCTGCGGCGGGGCCGTTGGTCGAAGAGCTATTCGTTGGCGTGCCGGCGGGTGGGATCGACGGATCAGGGACGCGCGGGCGGGTGAATCGGGCCGGCGATAGCTGGGCGATGTGGGAGCGGACGGTGCGCGGCGAACGGGCCCTGCAGGAGGGGCCAAGCTACTTCTTCGGCTCGTCCCACTCCTTCAGCTTGTAATGGAGCCAGCTTCGGGATACCTCGAGCACCCGGGCGGTTTCGGAGATGTTGCCGTCGTATTCCTTCAGGGTGCGCGTCACGAGCCGGCGCTCGCCTTCCTTGAGCGTAATGCCGGGCTCGAACGGGTCCATCGCCTCGGCCTCGGGGAGCTGCAGATCGGCCACGCTGATCAGGCTTTCCGTGGCCATCACGACGGCGCGGCGGACGGTGTTCTCCAGCTCGCGGACGTTGCCCGGCCAGGGATGGTGCTGGAGGGCGTGCAGGGCCTCGGGCGAAAACCCTTTGATGAAGGCGCGCTTGTCGATGGCGAACCGATCCAGAAAGTAGTTGGCCAGCAGCGGGATGTCGCTGCGCCGATGCCGCAGGGCCGGCGTGGTGATCGAGATGGTGTTGAGCCGGTAATAGAGGTCCTCGCGGAACTCCTTCGCCTGGATCAGCTCGCGGAGCGGCTTGTTCGTCGCCGACACGACGCGCACGTCGACCTTGCGCACCTCGTTCTCGCCCACGCGCTTGATTTCCCCTTCCTGCAGGACGCGCAGCAGCGACGTCTGCATGCGCGGCGACAGGTCGCCCACCTCGTCCAGCAGCACCGTGCCGCCGTTTGCGGCCTCGAAGAGACCGATTTTGTCCGTCGTCGCGCCCGTAAAAGCGCCTTTTTTATGGCCGAACAGCTCGCTCTCGAGGAGGCTGTCCGGCAGCGAGCCACAGAACAGCGCGACGAACGGCTTGTTTTTGCGGGCGCCGTTGTAGTGGATCGCGCGCGCCACGAGTTCCTTGCCGGTGCCGCTCTCGCCCTCGATCAGCACGCTCGCGTCGGTGTCGAGCACGCGCGAGATCGTCCGAAACACGTCCTGCATCCGCGGGCTCTGCCCGATGATGCCGTCGAACCCGTTGATCTGGGCGATCTCCCGCCGGAGCTGCCGGTTCTCGTTGCGCAGCGTCTGGTAGAACTGCGCGTGTTCGATGGCGATGGCGGACTGGTTGGCAAAGGCGGTTAGAAACGGCAGGCTGTTGGGCGTGAAACGGCCGCGTTTCTTGACGCTGTCCAGGTATACCGCCCCGATCTGCCGGCTCTTGATCCGCAGCGGCACGCAGGCGATGGACTGGATCTGCTGGAGCACGATGCTCTCCGCGCCGGCATACCGTTCGTCCTCCAGCGCCTCCGCCACGACGACGGGCTCGCCCGTCTGCAGCACCTGATGCACGACGTTCGTCGACACGTTCATCAGGTCGTCGATCTGGCGGTCGCTCACATTCTGGCGCACGCTGACGGTGAATCCCCTGGGGTCGGTCTCGTCCTCGAGCAGCAGAAATCCCCGCTCCGCCTGGAGGGTGTCCATGGCGATCTCGAGCACTTTTTCGAGCAGCGCGCCGGGCTCCTGGATGGAGTTGATGACGAGCGCGATATCGGTCAGCGCCTGAAAAGAAGTACGGGGTGAGTCGTTTACCGCCTCGCTCATGGTCGGTTGTATTGCGCGCGCCCGCCGGCCCGTCAGAGCACGAGCACGCTTTTTACGCTCGCGCCGCGAATGTCCAGATCCGTATCGACCGGTTCTCTGAACGCCTTCCGGGAGCCGGGCGAGACATCCTGGATCGTGACGCTCATCGTCGATACCCGCACGTTGTTCTCGTCGTACAACGAGATCTGAATCTGGGCGTTGCGAATGGGCGTCTCGGTGGGATTGTAGAGGGTGCCCGTCACGATACGCGCGCCGCCGGGCAACTTCGCGTAGCGGACATCCTCCACCTGCACCTGCGTATCCGCCGCGTCCGTCTCGTCCGTAGACGCTCCGCACCCGCCGAACAGTACCGCAAGAAACACCAGCCCGGCGATGCCGGGCCATCTATCTATCATCGAAACAATCATCGTTTGCTATCAGGCATGTGAACCAGCCAGACATGCAAACGACGCGCCGAGGGCGGAAGGTCCCAGGCGTGAGAGTCAAGGTTCAAGGTCATCCTCTCCAGAGTCCCTTAAACCTTGACCCTCAAACCTTACACCCCGCTCACCCCAGATCCGCCAGGTTGGCGCGGAGCCGGGTCAGTTCCTCGTCCGTCTGCCGGGCCTTGTCGCGTTCGGCCTGCACGACGTCGGCCGGCGCGCGCGAAACGAAGTTCTCGTTTTCCAGCTTGCGGAGGACGCTCTGGAGGTAGCCGGCCTTCTGCGCGATCTCTTTGCCCAGGCGGTCGCGCTCGACGCTGAGGTCGATCATGCCGGCGAGCGGGATAAACACCTCGTTCGCGCCGACCACGACCGACGCACTCGCCTTGGGCTTCTCCTGACCGACACCGACCTGCAGGTCCCGCACCTTCGCCAGCCGCTCGAAATACCGGCGGTTGGCGGTCAGGGTCTCGAGCAGGCCATTCGCGTTCGCCGGCAGGTTCAGGATGGCGTCGATCTCCTTGCCGGGCGACACGCCGTATTCGTTCTTCACATTGCGGATGCCGGAGATCAGCGCCTGCATCAATCCGAGCGCCTCGATGGCGGACGCGTCGATCTCGCCGGCGTCCGACGCCGGCCACGCCGAGGCGATGCAGGCCTCGCGGGGCGCGCGCGGACGCAGACGCCACCACAGGTCCTCCGTGATGTACGGCATGAACGGGTGAAGCAGCTGCAGCATCTTTTCGTACAGCTCGATCGCCAGCGCGATCGTCTCGTCGGCCACCGGCTGCCCCTGCTGGGGTTTGATCAGCTCCAGATACCAGTCGCAATAATCCCCCCAGAAGAGGGTGTAGATTTTGGTCAGGGCGTCGTTCAGACGGTACCGGTCGATGTCTTCGTTGACCTCGACGATGGTCTGATTGAGCCGCGTCACCATCCATCGCTCGACAAGTTCGAGGTCTTCGAACCGGCGCGTGCGCCGGTACGCCTTGCCGTCGTCCATGAACTGGCCGAACACGTTGAAGGCGTTCCAGATCTTGTTCGCGAAGTTGCGCCCCATCTCGAACTTCGTGGGGTCGAGCTTGATATCCTGCCCCTGCGCACAGAGCACGGTCAGCGAGAACCGCACGGCGTCGGCGCCATACTGCTCGATCATCTCGAGAGGATCGATGCCGTTGCCGAGGCTCTTGGACATCCAGCGGCCCTGCTTGTCCTTGATCATCCCCGTGATGAAGATGTCGCGGTACGGGATATCCCCCATGAAATGGAGGCCGGCCATGATCATGCGGGCGATCCAGAAAAAGAGGATGTCGTACCCCGAGACCAGCACCTGGCCCGGGTAGAAGTAGGCGAGATCCTGCTCGATGGCGTCCGTCTTTTTCGGCCACCCCAGCGTCGCGAACGGCCACAGCCAGGACGAGAACCAGGTATCGAGTACGTCCTCATCCTGAATCATGCCTGGCTCGGGCTGCTCGACCGACACAACGAAAGGCCGGCTCTCGTCGATCTGTCCCTGCGCGTCGGGGTGATACCAGACGGGGATGCGATGGCCCCACCAGAGCTGCCGGCTGATGCACCAGTCGCGGATGTTCTCGAGCCAGCGGTAGTACTCGTTCTCCCACCGCTTGGGGTAAAACGTGATCTTGCCGCTCCGCACGGCCTCGATGGCCGGCTCGGCCAGCGGCTGCATCCGGACGAACCACTGACGCGAGATCAGCGGCTCGATGACGGCCTTGGAGCGGCTCGAAATCGGGACCGTCAGCCGGTGCGGCTCGGTCTTCTCCAGCAGGCCCTGCGCCTCGAGGTCGGCCACGATGCGTTCGCGCGCGGCGAATCGGTCGAGGCCGGCATAGGGTCCGCCGAGCGCATTGATGGTGGCGTCGGGGTTGATGACGCCGATGCATTCGAGACCGTGCTTCTGGCCGATCTCGAAGTCGTTTTTGTCGTGCGCCGGCGTGATCTTGAGTGCCCCGGCCCCGAACTCCATCTTCACGTACTCGTCGGCGATGATCGGAATCGGCCGGCCCAGCAGCGGCAGCACGGCTTTTTTGCCGATGAGCTCCCGGTACCGCGGGTCGTCGGGGTGCACGGCGATGGCGGAGTCGCCCAGCATCGTTTCGGGCCGCGTCGTGGCGATCGTGATGTGGCCGCTGCCGTCTTCGAGCGGGTAGCGGACATACCACAGAAAGCCGTCGCGCTCGACGTTGTCGACCTCCTCGTCGGACAGCGCCGTCATGTCGACCGGGCACCAGTTGATCATGTACTCGCCGCGATAGATCAGCCCTTCGTCGTAAAGGCGCACGAAGACATGCTGAACGGCCTTGACGTAGGCGTCGTCGAAGGTAAATCGTTCGCGGTTCCAGTCGCACGAGTCGCCGAGCCGGCGCTTCTGCTGCAGAATGATGTCGCCGTATTCATCGACCCATTCCCAGCATTTTTCGAGAAAGGCTTCGCGGCCCAGATCGTGGCGATTCTTGCCTTCCTGCGCCTTGAGGGTCCGCTCGACGACGTTCTGCGTTGCGATGCCGGCGTGGTCCTTCCCGGGCATCCACAACGCCTCGAACCCCTGCATCCGGCGGAGCCGCGTGAGGGCGTCCTGGATGGTGTCCTGCAGGGCATGGCCCATGTGCAGCCGGCCCGTCACGTTGGGCGGCGGCATCACGATCACGTGCGGCTTCTTATCCGGATCGCGCTCCGTGGAAAAGAACCCGTTCTCTTCCCAGAACGCATACCACTTCTTCTCGATCGATTGCGGGTCGTATGCGGCTTTGCTGGCGGCCATGGAGGTTACTGCGTTGAACCGTTAAAGGAGTAGCAGAAAACCGTAGCCCGCCAACGCATGTTCCGCCCGTCCGGACGCGCCCCGCGCCGCGCTTACCGCGCCCCGGCAAAGGTCCCGTTCCGCCCCACGATCGCCGCCGGATCCGGCACCACGGTGTCCAGCACGCGGGCCGTGGACAGCACCCCGGGCAGGCCCGCGCCCGGATGCGTGCCGGCGCCGACGAAATAGAGGCCGTCGATGTCCTCGCTGGCGTTGTGCGGCCGGAAGTAGGCGCTCTGGGTCAGCACCGGCTCGATCGAAAACGCCGCGCCCTTGAACGAGAGGTAGTCGTCGAGAAAGCCCTGCGGCGTCAGGACCCGGGAGGTCGCCAGCGACTCTGACAGACCCGGCAGCACGGTCATCGCCAGATAGGACTCGATGGCCTTGCGGTACCGCTCCGCCTGCTGCGACCAGTCCACCCCGCTGTCGAGGTGGGGCACCGGCGAAAGCACGTAGAAGGCGTCGCATCCCTCCGGCGCCATGGCCGGGTCGGTGGCCGACGGGCGATGGAGGTACAGGCTGAAGTCGTCCGCCAGCCGCTTGTGCTCGAAGATGTCCTCGAGTAGCCCTTTGTAACGCGGACCGAGGAGGATCGTGTGGTGGGCGACGTCCGGGTACTGCCGGCGCGTGCCGAAATACCACACGAACAGGCTCATCGAGTAGCGGGCCGCGTCGAGGCGGGCGTCCGTCCACCGCGTCCGGCTGTGGGCCGGCAGGAGGTGCCGGTAGGTCCAGGCCACGTCCGCATTGGATACCACGAGATCCGCCGGGATCGTCTCCCCCGTGGCGAGCCGAACACCCGTGGCACGCTGGCCGTCGAGCGTAATCTCCCGCACCTCTTCGCCGAGACGGATCGACACGCCGCGCGATTTCAGGAGGCCGACCAGGCCCCGCACCAGCGACCCCGTTCCCCCCATCGCGTAGTGCACGCCCCACTTGCGCTCCAGAAACGCGATCAGGGTGTAGATGGAGGTGACGTTGAACGGATTCCCGCCCACCAGCAGCGGATGAAAGGAAAGCACCTGCCGGATCTTCTCGTGCTTGATGTATTTCGACACGAGGCCGTAAACGGTGCGATAGCTCTCGAGCGCCGCCATCGCCGGCGCGATCTTGAGCATGTCCGTCACCTTGCCGAACGGGACATGCCCGAGCTCCTCGAAGCCGATACGGAAGATCTCGGCGCTTTTTTCGAAGAACCGCCGGTAGCCCTCCACATCCTCCGGACTGAACCGGGCGATCTCGCGGCTCATGGCCTCGGGGTCGGCGGTGTAGTCGAACGACGTGCCGTCGTCGAAGCGGATCCGGTAGAAGGGGGATACGGGGCGCAGCTCCACGTCGTCCGCCATGTTGCGGCCGCAGAGCGACCAGAGCTCCTCGAACAGGAACGGCGCCGTGATGACCGTGGGGCCGGCATCGAACGCGAACCCGTCCTGCTCGAACACCCGGGCGCGGCCGCCGGCCTGCTCGAGCCGATCGACGAGCGTCACCTGAAAACCCCGCACGCTGAGCCGTATCGCAGCCGCCAGCCCGCCAAAGCCCGCGCCGATGACCACCGCGTGCGGCGCGTCGTCCTCAACAGGACGGGGGGTCGTGGAGGTATTCAGCCGGGCGTCGGCACGATGGACGAGGGAGTCGATCCAGGGCATAGGAGCTCAAGGAATAACGTTCAAGGTTCAAGGAATAAAAAATGCAGGCATGAACGTTACACGCCCGGGCAAGAGAGCAACTAGCGACATCCCATGAATGCCACCTCGAAATGGCCCTTGAACGTTGAACTTCGAACCTTAAACTGTAAAAAGCTACGCGTTCGAACCCCCGTACCGCTCGAGGATCTCCGCCAGGCTGTCTCCGCCGTATTTCTCCAGAAAGGCGTTGGCTATCGTGACGGCTACGACGGCTTCGGCCACGGTGGAGGCCGCCGGCACGCTCGTGACGTCGCTGCGCTCGTAGCGGGTCGGGGTCGATTCGCCGGACGCGATGTCGACGGTGCCGAGCGGCTTGATCAGGGTGGGGATGGGTTTCATGAAACCGCGCACGACGATGGGCATCCCGTTGGACATGCCCCCCTCGATCCCGCCGGCGTGGTTCGAACGCCGTGGGTAGGAGGCCCCGTTTTTGTCGATCGGGTCGTGGAAACGCGATCCGGGCACGCGCGACGCATCGACGCCGTCGCCAATCTCAACGGCCTTCTGCGCCTGAATCGAGAGGATGGCCTGGGCGAGCAGCCCGTCGAGCTTGCGGTCCCACTGAACATAGGAGCCCAGCCCGGGGGGGACCCCGGTCACGATCACCTCGTATTGCCCGCCGAGCGAATCGCCCTGCTGCTTGATCTGCTTGATGTGCTCGATACAGCGTTGGGACAGGTCGGCATCCAGCATCCGCACTTCGCTGCCGTCGGCCAGGGTATTGAGTGTCTCGGCGCCGGCGGACGTGATGTCGGCCACACGGTCGCGCCACGCGTCGGGACTGTCATATCCAACTTCCCCGATGCGCACCACATGGCTGCCGATCTCGATGCCCACCTGCTTGAGGAACTGCCGGGCGATCGAGCAGCAGGCGACGCGCATGGCCGTCTCGCGGGCGCTCGATCGGTCGATGACCGGCCGGATGTCGTCGAACCGGTATTTCTGCACGCCGGTAAGGTCCGCATGTCCGGGGCGGGGCAGCGTGATAGGCTCGACCCCCTCGCCACGGCCGTCCACGGCCATGACGACGGGCCAGCCCGACTTGTCCTTCTGATAGGCTTCGTTTTCGAGCTTCAGCGCGATGGGGCCGCCCATGGTCTGCGAAAAGCGGACGCCGGAATAGAAGTGGACGAGATCCTTTTCGAACTTGGCGCGGCCGCCGCGGCCGAAACCGAGCCAGCGGCGGGCGAGGTGGGTGTTGATGTCGTCGGCCACCAGCGGGATGCCCGCCGGCACGCCCTCGACGATGCCGATCAGCGCCTCGCCATGCGATTCGCCGGCCGTCAGATATCGAATCATCAGGGGGTAGTCTCCAGTGAAGCCGGTACGTCTGCTTCGTAAAACGCGATGCGGCCGTCCTGCCGGCGCACCTGGAACACAACCGGCTCGCCCTCGCGTGCCAGCTTCTCGAGCAGCCCCACGGCCACTTCGAGGGAATACACTTCCTGGTCGTTCAGCGCGGTGATGACCACGTCGCGCGGCAGGCCGGCGAGCGACGGCGTGCTGCCGTTCGCCACGTAGGCGACATACGCGCCATGATCCACGCCGAACCGCGTACGGGCCCGGTCGCCGACGGCCTGCAAGCCCAGACCCCAGGATTTGACCTCGAAGGTCGCCTCGGCCTCTTCAGGCCGCTCCGGCGCCTCGAGTGACGGACCCTGGCGCTCGCTGCGGCGCTGCAGGTCGCTGATCCAGGTCTGATACCCCGGATCGTCGCGCCCGAGGAGACGCACATGGAACAGGCGGATCGACGCATCGCGCCAGACTTGCAATTCGAGGAGATCGCCCGGGTGGAAGCGGGCCACCGTGCGCTGCAATTCGTTGGTGGCATCCACCCGCCGGCCGTTGATCGCGAGGATGACGTCGCCCTGCTTCAGGCCGGCTTCATGCGCGTGGGTTCCGTTGTGCACCCCCGTCAGCAGCACGCCGCCGATGCGGTCGAGCCCCAGATCCCGCGCCAGCTCGGCGTTGATGTCGCCGATCTCGACGCCCAGGAATCCGCGGCGAACCTCGCCGTAGGCGATGAGGTCGCGCGCGACGCGGTCCACGAGGTTGACCGGCACGGCGAACCCGTAGCCCTCATACGACCCGCTCTCCGTGGCGATGGCCGTGTTAATCCCGATGAGTTCGCCCTCGAGGTTGACCAGCGCGCCGCCCGAATTGCCGGGGTTGATGGCCGCGTCCGTCTGGATGAAATCCTCGATGCTGAAATTGTCCTCTATGATATTGACCTGCCGGCCCAGCGCGCTGACGATGCCGGCGGTGACGGTCGACGTGAGCCGGAACGGGTTGCCGATGGCGATCACCCAGTCGCCCACGGCGACCTGATCCGAATTGCCGATCCGCGTCTTGGGAAGCCGCTCGTCGGTGATGGCGCGGATGACGGCCAGATCCGTGGAGGCGTCGGTACCGATCACCTCGGCCGGGTAATGCCGCTTGTCGTCGAGCGTCACCCAGATCTGCTGCGCGTTGTCGACGACGTGATTGTTGGTGACGATGTAGCCGTCCTCGCTGATGATGACGCCGCTGCCGACACTCTGGCGCGGCGAGCGGAAGCTCGGCAGCCAGCGGCGCTGCGCCTCGTCGACTTCCATGTCCACCCGGATAAACACGACCGCCGGCTTTACGATGCTCGCGACATGCCGGAACGTCTCGCTCAGCGCCATCATACTCACCTGGGGCACCGCCTGCGCCGTGTCTGAATAGACCGGGGGCGTCAGGGACTCCTCGGGATCCAGGTCGACCCGCTCGACAACCGTCGGCGTCTCCGCCAGGCGGGATTGCGACTGGATGACGAACAGCATGAACAGAATGCCGGCCAGCAGCCCGATCACCACGAGTCCGATGCCCGTGAGCAGGCGAATGCCATGTGCGTCTTTTGCGTCAGCCATGCGTGTGTTGCCAGATAACGTTACATCGGAGGGTATCGTTGGGGCGCTGGGAGCGGTCTCGGGGAGCGGTCGCGATGGGCCACGAAGCGAGCGGCCGTTCAGGAGGATGCGCCTTCGCTGATGCGAAAGCCGCCGAGGGATTCGACGGCCTCCTGTGTGAGCCGGGCCAGCTCTTTTCGATCCCGCCCGGCCGTGGCCACCGGCTCGCCGACATGCAGCGATATAACAATGCGCTTGGCTTTCAGAAGTTGCCACGCATGCTTGAACATCGTGGTCTCGCTCGTCCAAGTCAAGACCTGCCGCAGGAAAGCGGGATCCTCGCGCCCGGCCACCGAAACGCCTTTCAGACAGAGCGGCAGGACGGCGGTGTCGGGGAGACCCGCTACGGCCGCGAAGGAGCCGGTCTTGAAGGTGAGCACCCCCGTCCCGTTGCTGGTCGTCCCCTCCGGAAAGACGAGCACGGAGACGCCTTCCCTGAGCCGCTGCTGGACCTGCTCGACCAGCTGCCCGGTTTGCATCTTGCGCTCACGCTCTACAAAGATGACGCCAACCAGCCGGGTCACCCAGCCCACGAACGGCCAGTGCCGCACTTCGGCCTTGGAAACAAACGTGACATGCAGGCGCGATGCGATGGCCACCGTATCGAGCAGCCCGAGGTGGTTGCTGACGGCGAGCATCCCATCTTGAGACGGTAGTTCGCCATGGAGCTGCACCTCCACGTCGAGCGCGCGGCAGATGCCGCGGCAGCCGGCTTGCTGCTTGTACGCGCGGTACCGGGGCCGATCGGCCTCGGGCACGCGATGCAGCGTGAGGATCAGATGAACGCAATGCGCCAGGGTAGAAAAAAACGCGCGCGTGAGCCGCCAGACCGGACGCATGATCGTGGTTTTTATGAACGGACCCGATACACCGCGCCCCAGCCGCGTGAGATCCGCGCCATCGGATGCGGGATACGTAAGGTCCGTTATGAAGAAGGATAGGGGGTTGAGGCCGACTCGGTCCAATCCCCCGAAGCGCTGGATGCGGCATGCCCGTCGCCGGCTTCCCGATGGATCGGAAAGACGATGGTGAAGGTGCTGCCGCTGCCTTTTACGCTTTTGACGAGGATCCGGCCTCCCATCAGGTCGACCAGATGCGACGTGATAGCCAGGCCGAGGCCGCTGCCTTCCGGCTGACCGTCATCGCGCGGCTCCTGTTTGAACTCGCTGAACAAATGGGGGATGAAACTCTCCGCGATGCCCACCCCCGTGTCGCTGACATGGATCCGGACCTCGTTCCCTTCCTGTTCCACCTCGACCGCGATTTCGCCTTCATCCGTGAACTTGATCGCATTCCCGATCAGGTTATACATGATGCGCTCGAAGCAATGCGTATCGAGCAACGTCTCGATCGGCGCATCGGGCCGCCGCACATGCATGTGCAGGTGCTTGTTTCTGGCCAGCTGCGACATCATGTCGACGACTTCTTCCGACTTCTCGCAGATGTCGAGCACCTCCAGGCGCACTTCGAGCATCCCGGCCCTGAGTTTCGTCAGATCGAGCAACGAATTAATCGTTTTGAGCAGACGCTTGCCGTTCTCGTCGATCAATTCCAGAAATTCGATCTGACCGGCCGGGATTTCTTCTTTCAGCACGTCGGTGAACCCCAGAATCGCGGTGAGCGGGGTACGCAGCTCGTGCGAGGCGTTTGCGAGGAACTCGTCCTTCAGCTTGTTCGCCTGCTTCAGGGTCTCATTGGCGGTGCGGAGCTGGCTATTCGCCTCGTTGAGCCGCTGGTTGACCGAGCGTTCACGCTCCAGCTCCTTCAATTCCTCCCGTGCGCGGCGATGCCGGACGAATTGCACGACCGGCGTGAGCAGGATGAGCCCGTACAGGGTCCACGCCAGGCCGTTCCAGTACCACGGCCGATGGATGCGAAACGAGGCCGATACTTCGTTGGTGAACAGGTGCGAGCGCGTCTGCGCCTGCACCTTGAACTCATACACGCCGGCCCCGAGGTTGCGATAGGTGGCGGACGTAGCCGGCGACCAATCCGACCAGCGACTGTCGAAGTGCTCGAGCTTGTATTTATAGAGCACCTCATCCGGCGTCGTATACTCCGGCAGCACAAAGTCGAACGTCAGGTCGTTCGTCTCATGGTCCAGTTCGAGGCGCGTCCCGAACTGCGTCCAGGCTTCGCCGGGGTTGGCCAGCAGCAAGGAATCGGTGGCCGCGATGGTGACGCGGCGGATGAGGGGGTTGAAATAGACCGTGCGATCCACGCCGGTGTCGAGCCGCTCCACATACCGATAGAGGTTGCTCCCGCAGGCGATCCACATCGTCCCGTAGTGATCCTCGTACACCGACACCGAAGCCCCCCAGCGCGGCATGTTCACTTCCTCCAGGGTATGACGCACGTAGCCGCCCTCCTCAGTTTTCTGCGCATAAACCAGATGATCCCGGTACACGAGCCACACGACATCGCCGATCTCCGATAGCGTGACCAGCGAATCGTTCACGATGTGCGGCGAGGCGAGCAGCGTATCCGCCACGAAGCGGTCCGCGCCGGCGCCGTCCGTTTCATGCATGAACAGCCCGCGACGAGGCACGAAGCGCATCGTCCCGTCGACGGCGGCGAGCACGACGTGGCCGTCCCAGGGCATGGCTTCGGGGTCGATGCGGGTGATGACGCCGGTGCGGTCGGACGGGCCGGCGAAGCGGATCTTCCACAGCGCATTTTCCGAACTGCGCGTCACGACCCACAGCGTCCCATCGCCCTCCTCGCTCATGGAAAGCACCGGATCGCTGATTTCATCGGCGAAGCGAACCACGTCCCAGGTGCTGCCTTTTTTCTCGAGCCGCCCGAGCCCCTTCTGCATCCCGAGGTATACCCGATCCGGGTACCGCTCGGACGCTACGATGCGGCGCACGTTTTTGATCGGCTCCTCCAGGGGCAGGAGCTTGAACCGGTCGCCGGCGAGGCGCATCACGCCTTCCTCGGTGCCGGCGAACAATTCGCCCCGGAAGGCGGCGAAAGCCCAGGCCGTGAGCGGCTTCTCGGCGACGGCTTCAAAGGCCCGGGGGTTGTAGAGCCCCCCATCCGACGGATCGCGCTGTTTGAGACGGAATATGCCGTTGGCGGAAGCGGTATAAAACCGGTCGCCGAAACGAATCATGTCGTGCACTTCCGGCAGGCCGTGCGAGGGACCGAACTCGGTGAGCGCCACGGGCGCGTTGACACGCGAGACCCCGTTCGCGTTGTGCGCGATCCAGAGCCCGCCGTTGGCGTCCACGTGCATCCCGTTGCCGTCGCGCGGGACCCCGTAGTTTTCGTCCAGGACCTGAATGAGCTGCCCATCCCGGCGGATGATAACGACGCCGCTGCCCATCGTGCTCAGCGCGAGATAGCCGCTGGGCAGGGCCACACCATTATAATAGGCGATCTCACTGCCTTTCAGGTGGTCGTCCACCTCGATCGGGGAGATGTCGCCCTCGACCATGAGGTACAATTCGAGCGGACCGTCGATCCCCTTCTGGGCGGCGATGAGTATGCTGGAGGCACCCGCCGGCGTCATCGACACGATCCGCTTCCGGGCAAACAGGTCTCCTCCGGCCACGGCGTGCAATTCGTCGCCGGAAATCTCCTGGAGGCCGATCGAATCGGTGCGCACAAAAAATCGATCCTCCACGCCGAAGGCCGTGTGCATGCGCAGGTCGGAATCCCAAACCTTCATGGCCTGGCCGTCCCACCGAAGAATGCGTTTGTTGGTCTGGAAAAAGACGCCGTGGGATGTCCGGACCGTATTCCAGACGTAGGTGAAGTTGCGCCGGTCCGCCGGCACGTACCCGAGGAGGGACACGAACTGCATGGCGCCCAGCGAGTCGGCCGCGAGGTATCCGATTTCGCCGCGTCCGCCGACAAACACAACGCCGCTGTCGCTCAGGGCGACGGAAAAGGCCCCTTCGCCGTTGGCCATCCGGATGCGTCGCCAGCGCGCGCTGTCGTATTCGAGAATGCCGGAGTGGTTCGCAACGTAGGCGATCCCGCGCCGATCCTGCACCACGCCCCAGTTCTGTCCGTGGCCGGCGTAGGCTTCCGCCGGAAAACGATGGAGATCGTACGCGTAGCCGACCTGCTCGTGATAGGGGGCATCCTGTGCGAAAACCGGCCAGCACATACCAAACAGGAGCAACCAGGCACTATGAACGAATACATGCTTCATCAGATAGGCGCTGCGAGATAACAGATGCGTAGACAGGCTGTGGGGGCGCGATGCGGGTCAGAAAATCGCAGAGACAGGAGCATGCCAGAAGCGAGGCAAGGCTACAGAAAGTGGGTGATGACTGTCGTGGCGAACAGGCGAAACATACGCCCCGGTGCCGCAAGACGCAACGAATTTCAGTGAGCTTGAAACGGCAGGTCGAGGTATTCCGGATGGGTGATCGCACTGCCGGGCTTAGCCGGTAAACGCTGCCGGCCACGCCATAAATCGCGCAAGTTAGGAAGGATTACTTAAGTAATCTGTTTCTAAATCTTCACAGGTGTGTGGGGATTTTGTAGCGCGTACCAACTTATTTTCCGACCTCACAGCATAACCCTGCCCGGGTTATGCTGCACAACGACCCTCCGGGCGCCTACCGCCAACCCCACTCGGCACCAGCCGCCCCAACGAGTAGCTTCGACCCCCGAAGCCTCCTCTTCCTGTTTAGCCGGCACGCGGGCACCCCGTTGCTGTGTGCCGTTAACCTAAACGTTCAATAACCTGTAAGTAGTATGTGAGTCCGCATCCGCCCGGTCCAGGGCTCGAACGAACGGACTTTCCACATTCCTTCGTTCCACCCGCTCCCCGTCGCTAAGAACACGTCCCGTCCGTGAGGGAGCCGGCTCTGTCCTGCCAGAGAGGTCGTCGCACCGTGGCTCAGGCCATTCCTCTCTGCATCAAACGAAAGCATGCCCCGCCGCCGCCCTCTCCCGACGGCTTGCGCCCGCATGATTTCCGTTTTTCGCCCACCTCGCTGTTCTAGATGTGCCCCGACCGGGCACGTATCAGGTTTCCTTTACCAATAACCCGACACTGCAAGCATCCCTCGTCAGCCGATCCGTCGGCCGGGGTCGGCTATTGCGCATCCCGCAATACGTCCGGACCGAGGTCGGCTCAACGGGTATGGCCTGTTTCCCCTTTTTCCCCTGTTTCCAGCCCGGCGGACCTCCTGAATGTCCGCCTCAACCAACACCCAGAGGTACACCATGAACACTATCCGCTTCTCCTTCCGCTCCTTCGTCGTCGTCCTCAGCCTCGCCGGCGCCACCTTCCTCGCCGGCTGTAACGCCGCGTCCCTCACCGGGCCCGAGCCCACCCCCGTCCAGAACGAGGGCGGCGACGGCAATGGCGGTGGCAACGGCGGCGACTCCCACGACGAGTCCGATCCCCGCAACATCTGATTCCCCGCTTTCTACTTCACCTTCACGCTTTTTGAGGTCTCTACCATGAACACCATCCGCTTCTCCTTCCGCTCCTTCGTCGTCGTCCTCAGCCTCGCCGGCGCCACCTTCCTCGCCGGCTGCAACGCCGCATCCCTCGCCGGGCCCGAACCCACCCCCGTCCAGAACGAGGGCGGCGACGGCAATGGCGGTGGCAACGGCGGCGACTCCCACGACGAGTCCGATCCCCGCAACATCTGACGATGATACAATCCGCGCATGATGCTAATAAACGGACCGCTCAACCCGATCGAGCGGTCGAGCGGTCCGTTAGTATCGACTAACTTTTTTACAGTTATCCCCGCAATCAGGCACAATCAATGCGTACATTAAGTGTACTAGGTCTGTCTGAAAAATCGATCAGACAGAACCGTATCCTGAACGTGTTTCGGGATCCGGCGCCTTCCAGGTGGATCGCCGGATGCGCACGAATCACCCGGACGATTTTTCAGACACTGCCAGGAAAAAACCGGGCTTCTTTTAGATCGATGTTTCCTTTCGTCATTTTCCTCTTTGCGTTTGGCTTTTTGTTCGGTGTTGCGACAACGGATGGCGACACTCCGGGCGATACGACGAAACAGGCCGTAGTCTGGCATAAAACAGCGGTCTCATCCGAGACCATGCTGCTGGAACAGCACGTGATCGATACGGCCATCAAGGCCAGGCAGAAAAAGGCCGAACCGAAAACCCCCTACCCGCACAACCTTGAAGCCCGCGATGGCTATTCGGCAGAATACGCCAGACGGATGCAGGTGCCGGCCCCGATCATCCCCGCGCGCCAGAAAGCAGCCGAGCCGGGAGACCCTCAGAACATCTGACCGGTGGATTACCAGGTCGATGCAGCCCGCATGTCGAGGACGCCAGGACGGCGAGCAGGAGATCCCTGGCCATGAAGTCCTGATCCGAGCCGGATACACCATGAACCCTTTTTATCGAAGCCCATTCGTCACCGAGTGGGCTTCTTCATTTTATTTCCCTCCATGCCGTTACCCGGTGGACGTTTGGAGCGGCTATTGTTGTGTTCGACCCCACGACACAAACCACTCTTCTAACCAGAGCGCCAGCCCGCGTCCCCTAGTTCATGCGCGACGCCTACGAAGCCATCCTGCATTACGACGAGCTAACGCCCGAAGAGCGTGGGGCGCTGCGCGATGAGTTGGAGACCCATCCCGAACTCAGGACCCTGTTGACGCGCTGGCAGATGCTGGGCGCGCACGTGCGGGAACGCCTGAACCACGATGTGCCCGACCGCTCCCTGCTCGTACTGTATGCGTTGGAAGCGGAAGGCGTTGCCCTGAGCGACGAAGAATCGGCACGCCTGCACGCCGGCATGCCGGCGCTGCGCGCGGCGCTGGAAGCGCATCCCGGGCTCGAGGACGTCACCAACCAGATCCGCGAGGCGAGCCGGGATTTCAGCCAGCTCTGGGAAGAGGTCCCCGCGGCGCCGGCGCGGCGCGATCGCGCCCCGAGCCGCCGACGCGGTGTACGCGCCCTGTGGTCAAATCGTCTGGCCGGCGCGCTGGTCATCCTTGCGGTGGTTGGCAGCCTGTCCGTTTATGCCTGGCGCAGCGAACACCTCGTCGTCGTCCGCACCGATCCGGGGCAGAGCGAGGACATCGTATTCGCGGACGGCTCCACGATCCGGCTGCACGGCAAGTCGCGCCTGTCGTATCGCCGGCGCGACGACGCGCCCGCGTACACCCGGACGGTCTCGCTGCGCGGCCAGGCCTTTTTCCACATCATCCCGGGCAATGAAGCGTTTGTCGTGGAGACGCCGGCGGCGCTGACGCGCGCGATCGGGACCAGCTTCAGCGTTGAAGCCAGCCTCGCCGAAACGCGCGTCATCCTGGCCAACGGCCAGGTGTCCGTCACCTCCCGCCGCTGGAATCATCCTCCGGTGACGCTGGCGCCGGGCGAGATGAGTCGTATCCAGGTCCTGCGCGCGCCGACGCCCCCGGTTGCGGTGCAGGACATGACGCGCACGCTGAGCTGGTCCGGCTATCTCGTCTTTCACGACACCCCGCTCCGCGACGTAGCCAGCCACCTGAGCCGCACCTATGGCGCGGAAGTGACCGTCGCCCCCTCGCTGGAAGAGGAGCGGTTCACGGCCACGCTGTCGCCGGACAGCCTCTCCATCGATCAAACGATGAACCTGCTCGCCACCGCCTTCAACGGGCATGTCGACCGCAACGGGGCCGCTTTTCATCTCGCCACCGGCGCGCCGTAACCTCCAGCCGGCCGGCCTTCGCCCATCGTGTAACCACGTCCCCGCCCGATCCGTCTTACGATCTGACCTCACGCACTGCAGCGAAACGCTGTACGAATGACCTGAAGCGATGGGGTGTAAGATCGAAGTCGATTCGACTCGACGGTCCACCCGGACCAGACGACAGCACACCCGGCAGATCCTACCGCTCGGTTCTTTTGGCTGGAGCTCGCCGCGTCCGGATTGAACCCGTCGCCGATTGAATGGTACTTTAGTACGTGCGCGCCGGTGCGTTCTGCGCGCGCGATCAGGGTACTCCAACCCTCGACAGGCCGGGATCATTGCGTCGCAACCTATTCACCGTACTGGCTCTGCTTCTCGTTGCCCTGCGGATGGCACTGCCCGATGAGGCGGCCGCCCAATCGATCACCATCGACATCCGCAAGGCACCACTCCGGGAAGCACTTGACTACCTCAGCCTCAAAAGCGGGGTCGACTTCGTCTATTCCGTGCGGCTCATCGAGGAGAACACGGCGACGTGCCACTACGAGGGCGAATCGTTTGAAGAGGCGCTGCGCTGCGTGCTGGTCGACACCAACGTCCGCTCGATCTCCCTGCATGCCAAGCAGTACGTGCTCGCGCCGGCGATCGAAGGCGGCGCCGGCCTCGCCGGATCGAGCGCTTCCCGACAGAACAACCTGGCGCTGGGGCGCATCGTGGATCGCCAGACCGGGGCGCCGCTGCCCGGCGCCCACATCTACCTCATCGACGAGCAGCGCGGCGCGACATCCCGCAGCGACGGCACCTTTACGCTCACGCACCTGCAACGCGGCGATCACCGGGTCCGCGTCTCGTACCTCGGCTACCTCCCGGTCGACACCACTCTCGCCGCGCCCGGCAGCCGGGCGCTCCTGGCGCTGAACCCGGTCGCACTGGAGACCGACGGCCTGCTCGTCGAGGCCCCGGCACCCTCGCGGCGCGACGAACTGCCCATCCCGGGCGTCCTCGCGATATCGATACAGGATATCGAGGCGATGCCGGCGTTCAACAGCGAAAACGACCTTTTCAACACCCTCCAGTGGACGCCCGGCGTACGCAAGGAGGGCGGCATCAACACGGGGCTCCTCGTGCGAGGCGGCGCACCCGACCAGAATCTGTATCTGCTGGATGGCGCCCCGGTGTATCATCCGTGGCATGCCTTTAACCTCGTCTCCACCTTTCAGTCGGACACGTTCAAGGACATCAAGCTGTATCGCGGCGCGTTTCCGGCCCAGCACGGAGGCCGGCTCTCGTCGATCCTCGATGCGAACCTGAAGGACGGAAGCCGGACGCAGCCCCAGGCGCGCGTGGCGCTCAGCGCGCTGAGCGGCCGCTTCCTCTTCGAAAGCCCGCTCACCCGCCGGAGTTCGTTCATGGTGTCGGGCCGGCGGTCGTACCTCGACAAACTCATCGGGCGCGAGCACCCGGTAGAGGACCGCAGCGGGGTGCGGGATACCCTGCGCACGGGGTACTATTTCTCCGATTTTACCGCCAAGCTCGCCTATAAACCGGGCAACGAACACCGGCTCTCGTTCACGTATTACGCCGGCCGCGACGTCCTCGACCTGCGGCTTCCCTTCGATCTGTCGCTCGATTTTTCGTCCTGGCTGAGGCCGGCCGATCTGTACTTCGAGGTGGACCACTCCTGGGGCAACCGGCTCTACTCGTTCCAGCACAAATACCTCGTCTCACGCCGGCTGCTGCTGACGACCACGGCGTACCGGACCAGCTACAACGCCAACGAGGGCGCACTCATCCGCCCGACCAGCAACGCCATCGTGGACTCCTACTACCACGTCCGCGTGCGCGATCTCGGCGTCAAGGTCGACGGCGACTACTTCGCCAGCGACGCCCATCACATCCAGTTTGGATTTCAGGCCATCGACCATGCCTTCAACAGCAGCATCGACGCCCGCATCCAGCGAACGCCATCCGCCATCGACACCACCTCCGACGCGAGCGCGGTCGGCGCGCGCGAACAGGTGACCTATCTCGAAGATACCTGGCGCCCGACGTCTCGCCTGACCCTGCAACCCGGGGTACGCCTGAGCCGGTTCAGCAGCCGGCAGCGCCTGTACACGAGCCCGCGCCTGAGCGTCGAGTATGTAGCGGATCCGCGGTGGCTCGTCCTGCGGAGCGCGTTCGGCCAGCAGGTCCAGTTCATGCAGCGCCTGCGCGATCGCTACTCGCTGATCTACGACCTGGTATCCAGCCGATGGATTCCGACCGACCGCTCGGTGCGCCCGTCGACCGGCTACCAGGCGTCGCTCGAAGGCGAAAGCCACCCGTTTCCCTGGCTGATGCTCGCCGCCGAGACCTATATCCGGCACGCCGACCGCGTGCTCATCCCGACCGACGAATTCCAGACCAAGGACGAGCTCATCGGGCCGGGTATCGAACTCGGGTCGCTCCTGGCGCAGTACACCCAGGGCAAGAGCCGTGGATACGGGATGGAGTTCACGGCCCAGGCCCGGCGCGGCCCGTGGCTCTTCTGGGTGAACTACGCCGGCAGCCGCGCGCTCATCCGCGAATCGAACGGCACCCTGGCCGACTACCGGCCCACCGACTACGACGCGCCCCGCCTGTTTCGCTCGACCATCACCCGCTTTTTCAACACCTGGAACGTCACGCTCTCCACGACGGCCCGCAGCGGCTACCCGCTCACGGTGCCCGTTGCGCGCTACAGCCTCAACGGACCCACCGGCGAGCCGCCGACTGCGTATCTCTACCGCCCTGAAATCAACAACGGCCGGCTTCCGCCCTACCTCCGGTTCGACGTGACGATCAGCAACCGGTTTACGCTCATCGGCGCCCAATGGAAAGCGCAGCTGCATGTCTTCAACATCACGAACCGGCGCAACGTCATCGACCGCCTCTACGACCCGGCGCAGTCGATCGTGGTGCCGCGCGACCTCAAGGGGCTGCCGATCCTGCCGCTGTTCGAACTGGAAATGGAGCTGTGATGCCGGCATGGCGCGGACATAACGTGCGACGCCTCGTCGCGTGGGCCGGCCTGGCGCTGGTCCTGGCCGCCGGGTGCGATACCGTGTCGCCGACGGACGACAACGTGCTCGTGATCGAGGGGTATCTGGAAACTGGCCAGCCGCTTCCGGCCATCTCCATCCGGCGCGCCCTGTCGCTCACGACGCCCCTCGGGGGCGAACCCAACGCGATCGACGATGCCGCCCTCGCCCTCACCGTCGACGGCACGCGCATCCCCTATGCCCTCGGCGACACACCCGGGACCTACGAGCCGGTGCTCGACCAGCCGTTCGTCGTCAGCGCGTATACCCGCTTCAGCATGGAAGCCGCCTGGCGGGATCTGTCGGCCGCCGCGGAAGGGGCCATCCCCCCGTCCATCCGGCTCGACAGCGTGCTCGTGTCGGTGCCCGCGACGCCGGCGGATGCCATCCTGATCGACTCCCTGCGTCTGGATACGCTGGGTGTGGGCGCGCAGAAGGGGTATCTGTATCCCGTCGAAGTCACCATGTGGTGGCGCCCGGAAGACGTCGCCTCCGACGGCGCCTACTGGATCGAGACGCTGCTGCGGCCCCGCATCGCCTTCTCGTCGACCGTGATCGATTTTTTCCTCCAGCCGACCGACATCCGGCTCGAACAGGAGATGACCGCCCGTCCTGACGGGTCGCTCCAGTGGAAGGGGGTGTACGGCATCCCCGTCGATTCGCTGACCTCCCCCTTCCCGCCTCACGCGTTGACCGTGTATCTGGTGCGATCCCACGAGGATTACGCCGAGTTCGCCGCCACGCGGGACGCGCCGCAGCGGCGCGAGCCGAAATCCAACATCGACGGCGCGGTCGGCATCCTCGCCGGCATCTCGATGGATAGCCTCTCGCTCACGGTATCGGCTACCACAACCGCCCGCAGCAACCCTCACTGACCCCTCAGCCCCGTGCCGAGCTACGACGACGCGCATGATGAACCCCGGGCGACGCCCGCCGCCGGCACCGTGACGGCGCTGGAGCCCCAGAAAAAGAACGCCAACCGGCTGTCGGTTTTCATCGACGGGGTATTCAGTTTCGGCATCGAACAGGATGTGCTGCTGGATCACCCCATCGCGCGGGGCAGCGAACTCGGCGAGGAGGCCATCCGGCGCATCCTGGAGGACGACGCCCGGCTGCGGGCCCGGCGCTTTACCATTGCCTACCTCGCCCGCCGTGCCCGCACGGAACACGAGGTGCGCGACGCGCTCCGGCAGCGCGACTTCGCCGGCGAGGTCGTCGATCACGCGATAGAGCGGCTCAAGAACCTCA